>JBFKGB010000266.1:0-5261 GCA_041633535.1 Euzebya sp.
ATGGCCACAACGCACTAGTCCTCGCCGAGCAGGCTGCGGATCGGCGCCCACGAGCGACGATGCAGGCTGCATGGTCCGACCGACCGCAGCGCCGCGCGATGGTCGGGGGAGGGGTACCCCTTGTTCGAGGCGAAGCGGTAGGCGGGGTGGGCCTCCTCGGCCGCCGTCGCCATGTGGGTGTCGCGTGTCACCTTGGCCACGATCGAGGCGGCGGCGATCGAGGCGGAGTGGGCGTCCCCGTGCACGATCCGCTCGTTGTGGGTGCCCCAGCCGGCGAGGAAGTCCCAGTTGCCGTCCAGCAGCAGCACGTCCGGCTGTACCGCCAGGGACGCGACCGCCCGGCGTGCGGCGAGCTGCATCGCCTCGCTCATGCCCATGTCGTCGATCTCTGCGTTGCTGGCCTCACCGACCCCGACCGCCAGGGCGAAGGAGTGGATCCGTCCCGCCAGCTCCTCACGCCGCTGCACGTCCAGCTGCTTGCTGTCCCGCAGCTTGTACATGCGGCGGTCGGCGGGCAGGACGACCGCGCAGTAGGTCACCGGGCCCGCCCAGGCGCCGCGACCGACCTCGTCGACGCCGGCGACCACCAGGCCCTCGTCCCAGTGCCGCTGCTCGTGCCGGACCCCCGGCACATCGGGCAGGCGGACACGACGACCGTTGCGGTAGGCGACGTTGCGACGCCTGGCGACTGGCAGACCCATGACGAGGAGCAGGGTACCGGTCCGTCGGGGTGACCCTCGATCACCATCCGTGGATGACACGGTCAGTGAGTCCTAAGGTCGCTGCGTGACCTGCCGATGCATCTGCAGCAACACGACAGCCTCCACGGATCGGGGGCCTCGTCAGGGCAACGGACGCCCTTCCCTCGCACCCCTGTGGTGCGGCCTGGTGGTCCCCCATGACGTCCTTCTCCCCGATCCAGCGCGCCGGCGCCGACGCCCTCTGCGATGCCCTGAGCGAGCTGCGGGGCGAGACCCTGGCCCGCTGCGTCGCCGGACGGCTCTCGGTCTGCGCCGACGACCTGCTGGGGGCGGCGGGCAGCGTCGAGTGCTGGCTCGCCGACCTCGAGAACCAGCTGGCGGCCGCTGAGGGCGAGACCGTGGACCTGCCCGACCGCGAGGCATGGGAGCTGCGTCACGTCGTCTACACCGTCTCGGCCGTCCTGGTGTGGGCCGACTGCCTGCGGCGCGAGGGGACGCTGCACACCGCCCTCCCCGCGGACGCGATGCGTGCCTGGGCACAGGTCGAGGCCGAGGCCGGCATGCCCGGCCGCACCGAGCGGGCGATGCAGCTGCCCTGCGCCGGGACCCAGCTGGTCCCGCCGCGGCCGTCATCCACCGTCAGGCTGGCCGACGCACGTCCACGGCGGACCCGTCAGGTCATGACCGTCGAGGCGTCCCTGGCGGTCACCGGCCGCTAGGGGGCCGAAAGCCCCCTCGACAGCTCCGCCACGGCCACCGCCTCGACCGCGGCGGCCACCGCCGGCGCCACCTCGTTGTTGAAGACGCTGGGGATGATGTAGTTGGCGTGCAGCTCATCGGCCGACACGACCGCCGCGATCGCCCTCGCCGCGGCCACCTTCATGTCCTCGGTGATGTCGCGGGCCTTGGCGTTCAGCGCCCCGCGGAAGACCCCGGGGAAGGCCAGCACGTTGTTGATCTGGTTGGGGTAGTCGCTGCGGCCCGTGGCGACCACCGCCGCGTGCAGCGCGGCCTCGGCAGGGTCGACCTCCGGGTCCGGGTTGGCCATCGCGAAGACGATGGCGTCCGTGGCCATGGTCGCGATGTCGTCACCCGTCAGGATGTTCGGACCGCTGACGCCGATGAACACGTCGCTGCCCGCCAGCACGTCGACGAGGCTGCCGGTGCGCTGCTCGGGGTTCGTGGTGTCGATCAGCCACTGCTTCGCCGGGTCGTCCGTACCGCGGTGGATCGCGCCGTCGCGGTCGCACACGACGATGTTGGTGGCACCGGCGTCATGCAGGATGCGGGCGATCGCGGTGCCGGCCGCGCCTGCACCGACCAGCGTGATCCGCACGTCGGCCAGCCGCTTGTCGACGACGCGCAGGGCGTTGGTCAGCGCGGCGAGGGTCACGATCGCGGTGCCGTGCTGGTCGTCGTGGAACACCGGGATGTCCAGCGTCTCGCGCAGCCGCCGCTCGATCTCGAAGCAGCCGGGGGCGGCGATGTCCTCCAGGTTGATCCCGCCGTAGGTCGGCGCCAGGGCCTGCACGATCCGCACGATCTCGTCGACGTCCTGCGTCGCCAGGCAGACGGGCCAGGCGTCGACGTCGGCGAACTCCTTGAACAGCACGGCCTTGCCCTCCATGACGGGCATCGCGGCCTCGGGGCCGATGTTGCCCAGGCCCAGCACCGCCGAGCCGTCGCTGACCACCGCGACCGTGTTCCGCTTGATCGTCAGACGGCGGGCGTCCTCGGGGTTCTCCGCGATCGCCATGCAGATCCGCGCCACGCCCGGCGTGTAGGCGCGTGAGAGGTCGTCACGGGTCCGCAGCCGCACCTTCGAGCGGATCTCCAGCTTGCCGCCCAGGTGCATCAGGAAGGTCCGGTCGCTGACCTTGTGCACCTCGGCGCCGTCGACGGCGTCGACCGCGTCCCTGATGGCCTCGGCGTGTGCGGCATCGCTGGCGTCGGCCGTCAGGTCGACCGTCATGGAGTCCAGGGAGGAGTCCACGATGTCGACCGCCGTCACCGCACCGCCGGCCTGACCGACCGCAGTCGTGGCACGGCCCAGCGCCGTCCGGTCGTTGCCCAGCCGTACCCGCAGGATGATCGCGTAGGACGCGCTCGTTGCCGCCATGTCATGCCCTCCAGCACTCCACGTCACCGCCGGGCCGGACCGCCCGGTGGCCGGGACGCACGGCCCCGTCGGCGTGACCCTACAGGTACAGACCCGTCCCGCCGGCGTCGGAGGCGACCGAGGCGATGGCGTGGACGTCCCGCTCACGGATGATCACGTACTTGTCACCGTGGATGTCGACCTGGATCGCGCTCTCGGGCAGGAACAGCACCTTGTCGCCCGCCTCGGTGGAGCGCACCAGCGGGCCGACCTCCATGACGTCCGCCCAGACACCCAGACGGTCCTTGGACTCTGCGGTCGCCGGGATCAGGATCCCGCCGCGCGACCGCTTCTCGCCGTCGGCGCCGGTCCCGCACAGGATGCGGTCGGCGGTCACGCGCACGGCCAGGCCGGCGGTGTCGCCGCCGCTGGACGGGGTGTCTGAGGGGGGAGTGGCCTGGTCGTCGCGCATCGGATGCTGCAGGATACGCGGGCCCGCACCCGGGGGTAGCGTGGGAGGGACAGCCACCGTCCACGAGAGGTGATCCCATGCGCAGGACCGTCAGGATGCACGCCGCGGTCGGGCCCGAGGAACGGCTGGCCCAGGCCATCGGTGACCTGCCCGCCGCCGCCCAGCACGCCCTCGTCCGCATCGCCGACCGCGAGGACCTCCCGCTGGTCGCGGGGTCCTGGGAGGACGGTGGCGGCGGCTGCCTGGTCGCCAACGTCGTCCGCGAGATGGGCGACGCCGAGCCGACCGGGCAGCGGACCTTCGACCTGCGGGTGCTGGACCTGCTGCCGGAGCTGTCCAGCCGGGACCTGAACAACCTGATCGTGGCCTGGGACGAGGCCGCCGACCAGGAGGGGCGGACCTCCGACGGCGCCCTCAGGCGCCTGCTGCGCGGGGCGCTGGCCCGGGCCGGCGTGCCGCCGACCCTGCAGGCCTGGGACGCCGCAGCGGACCGGCCCGCTGACGAGCGGGCCGGCGCCAACAGCTGACGCCCCGACGTCAGTCGTTCGTGCGGACCCCGCCCAGGACGACGTCGACGGTGCGGGTCGCGCCGTCGGTGCCGACGACCTCGACGGTCACCGTGTCCCCGGGGTTGCGCTGACGGATCTCGGCGGACAGGTCGCTCATCCCCGTCACCTCGGCCCCGTCGATGCTGGTGATGACCTCGTTGTCGGCGATCCCTGCCTGGTCGGCGGGGCTACCGGGCAGCACCTCGGCGATGAACGCGCCGTTGGTGGTCTCGAGACCCAGCTGCTCGGCCTGGACCGGCTGCAGGTCACCGCCCTGCACGCCCAGCTGGGCGTACTCGAAGAAGCCGTTGGCGATCAGCTGCTCACCGACCCTGACCGCGATCGAGGTGGGGACGGCGAACCCGACCCCGTCGTTGGTCCCGCCACCGACGATGGCGGTGTTGATGCCGATGACCTGACCGCTGGCGTTGACCAGCGCCCCACCGGAGTTGCCCGGGTTGATCGCGGCGTCGGTCTGCACCAGGTCCACCAGGGAGGTGCCGCTGGCGGGGTCGTTGAGGGTGCGGCCCAGCGCCGAGACGATGCCGGACGTGACGGTGGAGTTGAAGCCGAACGGGGCACCGATGGCGATGGCCGTCTCGCCCACGCGCGGGTCGTCCTCTGCGTAGCCGGGCACGACGAGGTCGTCGGCCTGCACCTTCAGGATGGCCAGGTCGAACGTCGAGGCGGTGCCGACGACCTCTGCGGGCAGGTTGCGCCCGTCGGTCAGCTGGACGGCGACCGAGCCGGCGTCCTGCACCACGTGGTTGTTGGTGACGAGGTAGCCGTCGGAGCGGAAGACGACGGCGGAGCCGGAGCCCAGCGGACGACCACCCGAGAAGGTCTCGACGACGGCGACCGACGGCAGGACGGCCTCGGCCACGTCGGCGATCGTGTCGGAGGTCATGCTGGACGGCGGCGCCGCCGGCTGCACCGGGGTCTGGTCGGCGGGGGTGTCGGCGGGCATCACGACCTGTGTGGCGACCTGGCCGGTCGTTGCCGGCCCGTCCTGGTCCAGGGCCAGCGTCAGGGGGACCGCGACCCCGGCGGCCACCAGCGCGGACACCACGGCGGTGGCGAGCAGCTGGCGTCGACCGCCCGGACGCGACGGGGCGCTGTCGGGCGTCGGAGAGGTGGGGGGAGGACCGTCGTGGGCGCCGTCGGCCCAGGGTGCCATGCCAGCCGGGGCCTGGCCGGTCGGGGTCTGGGTGAGCGGGGCCTGGGTGAACGGGGTCTGGCCGCTGTCGGGCGCCTGGGTGGTCCCCCAGGGGGCGTCATGCGTGGACACCGGGCCCCACGCCGCGGGAACCGGTGGCATGGGCGGGGCGACCGGCGGTGCGTCCCACCGCGGTGCCGCGCTGTCCCAGGAGCCTGCAGCCCAGGCGCCTCCGTCCGACACCGGGTCCTGGCCGCCGTCCGACACCGGGTCCTGGCCGCCGTCC
>JBFKGB010000267.1:0-5242 GCA_041633535.1 Euzebya sp.
CCGAGGGCGGCGTCCTGGCCACGGCGAAGCGGCTTCGTGGCGCCCGCATCCACCTGCCCTACCCCTCGGTCATGGCGACCGAGGCGGTGCTGATCACCGCCGCCCTGGCGGAGGGGCGCACGGTCCTGACCGGCGCGGCCACCGAGCCCGAGGTGCTGGAGCTGGCGCTGTTCCTGCAGCGCATGGGGGCCCGCATCCAGCGGCAGCCAGGCCGCCGCTTCGTCGTCGACGGCGTCGAGCGCATGCACGGCGCGACCACGACGCTGGCCGGCGACCGGCTGGAGGCGTTCAGCTACCTGGTCGCCGGCCTGATCTCCGGTGGGCAGGTCCGGGTCAAGGGCTGCCCGCAGGCCTCCCTCACCACCGCCATCACCACGCTGCAGGGCATGGGCGCGGACATCCGCATCACCGACGAGTGGATCACCGCCAGCCAGCCGATGCCGCTGCAGTCCATCGCGCTGCACACCGACACCCACCCAGGGTTCGCCACCGACTGGCAGTCACCGCTGCTGGTGCTGATGACCCAGGCCGAGGGGATGAGCGTCCTGCACGAGACGGTGTTCGAGGACCGCGTGCGCTACCCCGCCGACGTCATCAGCGCGATGGGCGGCGAGATCGAGATGTTCGACACCTGCCTGGGCGGTCCGGCCTGCCGGTTCGCGGACAGCAACGCCCGGCACTCCGTCATCGTCCGCGGCATCTCCAAGCTGGTCGGTGCCGAGGTCGAGATCCCCGACGTCCGCGCCGGCTTCTCCGGCGTGATCGCCGCGGCCGTGGCCGACGGCAGCAGCCGCATCAGCGGCGTCCGCCACCTGGAGCGCGGCTACGACAACCCGCTGGAGCGGCTGCAGTCCCTGGGCCTCGACGTGGCGCGGGTCTGACGTGGCCGACCCGCGCCCCATCGGGGTCTTCGACTCCGGCGTCGGTGGCCTGACGGTCGCACGGGCGCTGATGGACCTGCTGCCCGACGAGCAGATCGTCTACCTGGGCGACACCGCGCGGGGCCCCTACGGCCCGCTGCCGCAGGCGCAGGTCCGCAGCCACACCGCCGAGGACGTCGCCTGGCTCCAGGCCCGGGACGTGAAGATGGTCGTGGCGGCGTGCAACACGGCGACGGCGGCGGCGCTGGAGGTCGACCCGTTGACCTTCGACCTGCCCGTCATCGGCGTGATCGAGCCGGCCGTCGAGACCGCCATCCGGGCCACGCGGTCCCGCCGGGTGGGCGTGATCGGGACACAGGGCACCATCGACTCGGGCGCCTACGACCGTGCGGTCGCCCGCATCGGGGGCGAGGCGACGAAGCTGTTCAGCCAGGCCTGCCCCCGGTTCGTCACGCTGGTCGAGCAGGGCCGGACCACGGACCCCGAGGTGCTGGAGGTGGCGCGGGAGTACCTGGCCCCGCTGCTGGCCGCGCAGGTCGACACGCTGATCCTGGGCTGCACCCACTACCCGCTGCTGACCGGCGTCATCAGCTACGTGATGGGGCCCGACGTCGTGCTGGTCTCCTCAGCAGAGACCTGCGCCCGGTCCGTCTTCGCCCGGCTCATCGACGAGGACCTGCTGGCCCACACCGCCGAGCCGCAGCACCGCTTCGCCTCGACCGGCGACCCCGCCCAGTTCGCGGCGCTGGCCGAGCGCTTCCTGGGGCCGCGGGTGCGCGACGCCGACGTCGAGCCCGCCCGGACCTCAGGCGACTCGGCCACGACCTGACGCGACCCCGCCCACACCTGACGCGACCCTGGTGAACGGTGGCCATAGACTCCTCGCCCATGAGCCGACACCACCACACCACGGGGAGGGTCACGTGACCCGTGTGACGATCCTCGGCAGCGCAGGCACGCACAGCTCCGCAGAGCGGGTCTGCTCCGGGTACCTGATCAGCCACGAGGGCTACAACCTCCTGCTCGACTGCGGTCCGGGGGTGCTGCACAACCTGTGCAAGGTCATCGACCTCGCCGACCTCGACGCCGTCCTGATCAGCCACATGCACCCTGACCACTTCGTGGACCTGTACGGGCTGCAGTACGCCCTGCGGTTCCACCCGGGCCAGCCCGGTCCCGTCCCGGTCCACGGCCCCGCCGACATGCTGGGGATGATCGCCTCGATCCTCCCCGAGGAGTCCGTGGACCGCATGGAGTCCCTGCTGTCGTTCCACACGGCGACGGCGGGGGACGTGCTGGAGCTCGGTCCGCTGCGCACCGAGCTGTTCGCCATGAACCATCCGATGGAGTGCCTGGGGTCGCGCACCACCGCCGGCGGACACGTGATCGCCTTCACCGGGGACACCGCCCCGACGCCGGCGCTGCACGACCTGGGACGCGACGCCGACCTGCTGCTGTGTGACGCCACGTGGATGGAGCGCCAGCGGCCGATCCCCGCCGACGTCCACTGCACGGGCCTCGAGGCCGGGCAGGCCGCCGCTGCCGCCGGCAGCCGCCGCCTGGTGATCACCCACGTCTCGCCCTACAACGACCCTGTCGAGGTCGCCGCCGAGGCGGCCACGGCCTTCGACGGCGAGATCATCGTCGCGAGCGACCTCATGGAGATCGACCTCGTGGACACCGACCTGATGGAGATCGACCTGTGACCGACACCAGTCAACCCGGAGCCCGCCCCGACGGGCGGACCCCCGACGCCCACCGCCCGCTGTCCATCGTGACCGGCGTGCAGACCTACGCCGAGGGCTCGGCCGAGATCGCGATGGGCAGCACGCGGGTGCTGTGCGCCGCCAGCGTCACCGACGACGTCCCACGGTGGCTGCGGGAGTCCGGGTCGGGCTGGGTCACCGGTGAGTACTCGATGCTGCCCCGCGCGACCAAGGACCGGACCGACCGCGAGGCCGCACGCGGCAAGCAGAAGGGCAGGACGGTCGAGATCCAGCGTCTGATCGGCCGCTCGCTGCGTGCCGCCGTCGACCTGGACCGCCTGGGCGGCGTGTCGGTGACCGTCGACTGCGACGTCCTGCAGGCAGACGGCGGGACCCGCACCGCCTCGATCACCGGAGGCTGGGTGGCGCTGGCGGTCGGTCTGCACACGGCCGCGGTGCAGGGGATGATCAAGAAGGCACCCCGGATGACGCCGATCGCCGCCATCAGCGTCGGCATCGTCGACGGCGAGCCCCGCCTGGACCTCGACTACGCCGAGGACTCCACCGCCGAGACCGACATGAACGTCGTGATGTCGGGGGACGGACGCCTGATCGAGGTGCAGGGCACCGCCGAGGGGCAGCCGTTCAGCCGCGAGGAGCTGATGGCGATGCTGGACCTTGCGGCCAGCGGGTGCGAGCGGTTGTTCGCTGCCCAGCGCGAGGCCGTCGACGCGGCGACCGGGGCGGCGTCATGACCACGCGCCTGGTGCTGGCCACCCACAACGACGCCAAGGTCGCCGAGCTGCGCGAGATCCTGGCCGGCATGGACGTGCGGCTGCTGTCGGCCGACGACTGTGCCGCGGAGGGGCTGGACCTGCCAGACGTCGAGGAGACCGGGGACTCCTTCGCCGCCAACGCCCTGCTGAAGGCGCGCGCGGGCGTCATGACGACCGGGCTGCCGTGCATCGCCGACGACTCGGGTCTGGTCGTGGACGCCCTGGACGGCCAGCCCGGCATCCACAGCGCCCGGTACGCCTCGCTCAGCGGGATCACCGCCGAGGGCCGGGTCGCCACCGACCGGGCGAACCTGGACCTGCTGCTGGAGCGGATGGCCGACGTGCCCGGACCACAGCGGACAGGACGGTTCGTCTGCGCCGCCGCGCTGGCCCTGCCCGACGGTGGCTACGACACCATCGAGGCGACGATGGAGGGGACGATCCTCACCGGGCCGCGGGGTGAGGGCGGCTTCGGCTACGACCCGGTGTTCCTGCCCGCAGGACACGACCTGACCACGTCGGAGATGACGGCGGCGCAGAAGCACGCCATCAGCCATCGCGGCAAGGCCTTCCGGGCGCTGCGCCCGCTGATCGCGGACTACCTGGCCTGGACCACCCGGGGACGCTGACGTGCGTCGCGGCCCCGCCGGCGAGGAGGCACAGTTCGCGGAGAAGCTGGGCCTGTACCTGCGGGCCAGCTTCCCGCTGGTGGTCATCGACACCGTGGAGGAGCAGCGGGTCGTCGCCAAGGCGGCCGCCGTGGCCGCGTCCCTGCACATGCGCTGCCTGACCTGGGACGTCGTGACCGGGTTCGTGTCGGTCAGCGAGGGCCGGCCCATGGCCCCCTCCACCGACGCCCACGACGTGCTGTCACGGCTGCGGGCGATGAGCAGCGACTCGCTGGTCATCCTGAAGGACTTCCACCTGGAGTGGGCCGACGACCGTGTCATGCGGGCCGTCCGCAACTACGCCCAGCGCGGCGGCGCGGCCGGACCGACGGTCATCGTCGTCGGGTCGGGTGCGACCGTCCCCCCGCAGCTGGCCGACAACGCGGTCGCCCTGAGGCTGCACCCGCCGACGCGCGAGGAGCTGCAGCGGGTCCTCAGCGAGGTCATGGCCGCGCGGTACGCACGCCGACAGCTGGATGCGGCGGGGCTCGAGCACCTGATCGACTCGGCGCTGGGGCTGACGCTCGAGCAGGCCCGACGGGTCTTCACCAGCGCGGTCATCGACGATGGGGTGCTGGACGCCGCGGACGTCGACCTGGTGCTCGAGGAGAAGCGCGCCGCGATCGCAAGCTCCGGGGCGCTGGAGTACCTGCAGCCCGACGAGGGGCTGGAGGACGTCGGGGGCCTGGACGGCCTGAAGGAGTGGCTGCGGCTGCGTGAGCGTGGGTTCACCGCCGCCGCGCGTGACTTCGGCCTGCCACCGCCCAAGGGCATCGCGCTGATCGGCCTGCCGGGGACGGGCAAGTCGCTGTCGGCCAAGGCCATCGGTGCGGCCTGGGGTGTCCCGCTGCTGCGGCTGGACGTCGGCGCCATCTACTCCTCCTTCATGGGGGAGTCCGAGAAGCGGGCCCGCCACGCCCTGGCGATGGCCGAGGCGATCGCGCCGTGCGTGGTCTGGATCGACGAGCTCGAGAAGGCGATCGGCCAGGGCGGCAACGACCAGGGGACATCGACGCGCGTGGTCGGGACGCTGCTCACGTGGATGAGCGAGAAGACCGCACCGTGCTTCGTCGTCGCCACGGCCAACGACATCTCACGGTTGCCCCCGGAGTTGCTGCGGCGCGGCAGGTTCGACGAGGTCTTCTTCCTGGACCTCCCCGCCGAGCGGGAACGGCTGGAGATCCTGGCGGTCCACGTCCGTCGCAGCGGCC
>JBFKGB010000268.1:0-5232 GCA_041633535.1 Euzebya sp.
GCGTCGGCCTCGGCGTCCGCGGTGGGCGCCGGGTCGGACTCGTCGTCCCCGCCGGTGCACGATGCCGCCAGCACCGCCACGACGAGGAGGACGACGAGTGCGCGCCACGTGGGTCGAGGCCCCTGGGCTCCGGTCCGACCGACGACGTGTGGTTCCCGCGACATGACGTCTCCCTCTGGCGACAGCGTGGGATCACGCTACGCCTGTCCGACGTCGCGCGTCAGTCCCCCCGTCGCCGCTGCCAGGTGAACAGGGTCAGGCCGACCGGGCCCGCCCACCAGGTCAGCAGCAGGGCCACCCTCGCCGACCGGCCCTCCTCGACGGCGGTCCGCCAGATCCACTGCCCGACGAACAGGTCGAAGGTCAGGTAGTGCGTCCAGCCCGCCAGCATCCCGTCGGGGTTCGACAGGCCCCGGGCCATCGACTCGCCGTCGAACACGCTGACCCGCTCGGACCCCAGCGCGGCCGAGCGTGCCAGGAACCCGACGTAGGTCAGCCCCAGCGCGGCGTGCAGCGGTGTGACCGCGTCCACGACCCGCCGGGTGATGCCGGCCCGCGGCAGCAGGATCATCAGCAGCCACACCGGGGCGGTCGAGGCGTTGACGACCTGCCAGGCGGTGCGCTGCCAGGGCTGCCAGGACGGGCGCCGCGCCATCACGCACCCCACCTGTAGACCATCGAGGCGACCGCGATCGTCAGCAGGGTCAGGTCGATCATCGTGACGACGACGACGGCGGACCGTGCCGCCGCGGTCGCGTGCTCGTCGTGGGACTCCGCAGCGTCGGCCAGGACCGCGTAGCGGGGGCCGATGAAGCGGGAGCCCAGCACGGAGCTCGCCAGGAAGACGACGACGCCGATGACGATGAAGGTCGACCCCCACTCCCACGCCGGCCCGTCGGTCGCGAGCACCATCCCGACGCCGGTCAGGAAGGCCACGCCGCTGACGGCCCCGAAGAAGGAGCCCAGCCCCGCGCCGATCCGTGCGACGGGCGCGAGCGCCGCCAGGCTGGTCCGCGAGGCGCGACCGGCCACCAGCGTCAGCATGACCCCTCCGCCGAACCACAGGATGACGGCCAGGACGTGCACCAGCTTCAACGTGTCGTAGATCACCTGCGCAGTCTCACCCAGCCGGGGTCCGCGCGCACGGGGTTCAGCCCGCCGGCGTCCACGCCGCACCGGTCCCCAGGGGGCGGGAGTCCCCCTGCCCGCCCCACAGCACGACCTGGGAGCCCGTCCAGGTCGCACTGTGCCCGCTGAACGCCGGCTGCGGGCTGGGCGGCAGCCGCCGCCAGCGGTTCTGCGACGGCACCCAGGCGGCGCCGATCTCGGCCCGTGGACCACCGACCACGACGGCCTCGTGCCCTGTCCAGACGGCGGCGACCGTGGCGGCGACCCGCTGGGGCGAGCTCGGCAGCACCGTCCAGCGACCCTGTGCCGGGTCCAGGGCCGCGCCGCCGACCGTGTCCAGGTCGATCGTCGGCGTGCCCAGCAGCAGCATCTCGGTGCCGGTCCACACGGCCGACACCGATCGCATCTCGATCGGGGAGCCGGGCAGCAGCCGCCAGGTGTCGGTCGTTGGGCTCCACGCCGCCACGTCGGTGTCCCCCGTCCCCGACCAGATCACGATCTCCTCCCCCGTCCAGACCATGGCGATCGTCCCGAACGCGCGCTCCAACGGTGAGGGGGAGGACAGGCGCCAGCTGTCGGTGGCCGGGTCGTACAGGGCGAGGGGTGCCTGGTGCTCGATGGTGCGCAGCCCCCCGAACACGGCCATCTCGGTCCCGGTCCACACGGCGGCGTGCCCGGTGCGCGGGTTGACCGGCGCATCGGCGATCAGCCGCCAGGTGTCGGTCACCGGGTCGTAGGCCCCGCCGTCGACGGTGGCCGCCACCGTCGCCGCGACGGCCCCGACCGGGACCCCTTGGAAGATGATCATCTCCTGTCCCGTCCAGACCGCGCTGGCCGCCGCGCGGCTGCCCAGGGGTGAGGTGGCCATGGGCAGCCACCGACCTGTCACCGGGTCCAGGCGCGCCCCGGTCGCCTCGCCGGGGTCCGGCTGCCCGCCGTAGACCAGCAGCTGCGACCCCGTCCACACCGCGTTGTGGCGGGTCCGGGCAGGGATGTCGGCCGCGGGCAGCGGGTCCCAGCCGCCGGCCATCACGTCCGGGCTGGGTGGGGCGACCGTGGCCGGCGCCGTGGGCCGCGGGGGGTCGGGGTCGATCTGCAGGTCGGTCTGCACCGTCGTCCCCGCCAGACGGGCCACGCCGGCCAGGACCAGGACGGCCAGCAGCACCACGACGGGGCCACGCACCCGGCCGCCGGCGACCCGGTCAGGGCTGGGCTGGTCCACGTGTCCTCCCCTCACTGCAGCTGTCCGGTGGACACTACCTCCGTGGTGCTGTCGGCCCGGCCAGTGTCCCGGCAGGGTCCTCGCCGTCCCTGGCGTTTACCCTTGTCCTGTGACCGACCACGCCCCCCAGCCCCCGTCCGACGTGGAGCCCGACGCCGGTCCGAAGGACGCCTGCGGCGTCTTCGGCGTCTACGCCCCCTCAGAGCACGCCGCGAAGCTCGCCTACTACGGGCTGTACGCGCTGCAGCACCGGGGGCAGGAGTCCGCGGGCATCGCCGTCAGCGACGGGACCTCCATCTTCGTCACCAAGGAGATGGGCCTGGTCAACCAGGTGTTCGACGAGACCCGTCTGGCGGCGCTCGAGGGGCACCTGGGCATCGGTCATGTCCGGTACTCCACGACCGGCTCCTCGACCTGGGACAACGCCCAGCCGACGTTCCGCTCGACCCCGGGCGGCCACGTCATCTCGATCGGCCACAACGGCAACCTCACCAACACCGAGGCCCTGTCGGGTCGGCTGCCCGGCGGCGACAAGTGCTCCAGCGACTCGGACCTGCTGAGCGCCCTCATCGCCGACGCGCTGGGCGAGGACGACGTGGAGAGCACCGCGGACGCCCTGGCCGCCGTCCTGCCCCACGTGGACGGCGCGTTCTCGCTGGTCGTGATGGACGAGACGACCATCTACGGCGCGCGGGACCCCCACGGGGTCCGACCCCTGGTCATCGGTCGGCTGAAGAGCGGCGGCTGGGTCATCGCCAGCGAGACCGCCGCCCTCGACATCGTCGGTGCCGTCCGGGTCCGCGACGTCGAGCCCGGCGAGATCGTCTCGATCGACTCCGACGGCCTGCGCAGCCGGCGCTACGCCGACGCGAAGCCGAAGGCGTGCATCTTCGAGTACGTCTACGTCGCACGTCCCGACCACCTGACGGAGGAGACGTCGGTGTACGCCGCACGTCGCCGCATGGGTGAGCTGCTGGTCAGCGAGGCACCGGTCGAGGCCGACCTGGTCATCCCCGTCCCCGACTCGGGCATGGCAGCGGCCGGCGGCTACTCGGCGGCCTCGGGCATCCCCTACGCAGAGGGGCTGACGAAGAACCGCTACGTCGGCCGGACGTTCATCCAGCCGACCCAGTCGCTGCGTCAGCTCGGCATCCGCCTGAAGCTCAACCCCCTGCCCGACATCATCGCCGGCCAGCGCCTGGTGGTCGTCGACGACTCCATCGTCCGCGGCAACACCTCCCGCCAGCTCGTGGCGATGCTGAAGGCCGCCGGCGCCGCCGAGGTCCACCTGCGCATCACCTGCCCGCCGATCAAGTGGCCGTGCTTCTACGGCATCGACATGGCCAGCCGTGCCGAGCTGATCGGGGCCGGCATGGCCGTCGAGGAGATCCGCGCGTTCCTGGGTGCGGACTCGCTGGCCTACCTGTCCCTGGACGCCCTGGTCGAGACCACGAAGCGGAAGCGCAGCTCGTTGTGCCGGGCATGCTTCGACGGCGAGTACCCGATCCCGGTCGAGGCGCTGCAGAAGGAACACGGCAAGGGCGTCATGGCGACGCTGTGGGGAGACGCATGAGCAGCGACAGCAGTGGCCAGACCTACGCGGCGGCCGGGGTGGACCTGGACGCCGCCGACGACGTCGTCGAGCGGATGAAGCCGCACGTCGCGCGGACCACGCGTCCCGGCGTGATGGACACCATCGGCGGCTTCGGCGGCCTGTTCGCCATCGACGTCGAGCGGTACCGCGAGCCGGTCATGGTCACCGCCACCGACGGCGTCGGCACCAAGCTGGCGCTCGCCCGGCAGCTGGGCAGGCACGACACGGTGGGGATCGACCTGGTCGCCATGGTCGTGGACGACATCGTCGTGTCGGGCGCCGAGCCCCAGGTCTTCCTGGACTACGTGGCCATCGGCCGGCTGGACCCCGACGTCGTGACGGACCTGATCGCCGGCATCGCCGAGGGCTGTGTGCAGGCGGGCTGTGCGCTGGTCGGCGGAGAGACCGCCGAGCACCCCGGTGTCATGCCCAGCGAGGACTACGACCTTGCCGGCTTCGCCGTCGGTCTGGTCGACCGGTCCTCGATCCTGGGCCCCCACCGCGTGTCGCAGGGCGACGTGCTGATCGGCATGCGCGCCAGCGGCCTGCACTCCAACGGCTACTCGCTGGTGCGTCGTCTGGTCGAGGGGCTGGACCTGTCCGCCAACCACGGCCTGGACACCTCGCTGGGCGAGGCCCTGCTGACGCCCACGGCGATCTACACCAAGCCGTGCCTGGCCCTGGCGCAGGCCGGCCTGGTCGAGGCCCTGTGCCACGTCACCGGCGGCGGCCTGCCCGGCAACCTGCCGCGCGTGCTGCCCGCGGACCTGGGCGCCGACGTCGACACCTCGACCTGGCGGCCCGGCGCCATCTTCGACCTGATGCGCGAGCTGGGCGACGTGGAGGAGGCGGAGATGTTCCGCGTCTTCAACATGGGCGTCGGCATGGTCGCCGTCGTGAAGCCCGAGCACGTCGAGGACGCGCTGGCCCTGCTGGCCGAGCAGGGCGTGACCGCCTGGACGATGGGCACCGCCACCGGCCCCGCGGGTGTGCGTCTGCACTGAGTCCGCGGGACCGTGGTGGCCGTGGCGTGAGCCACCATGGTGCAGTTAGGGCAGCATGAAGCCGCGCAGGCGGCCGACGTCGGCGATGCGGTTCTGCGCGGCCCGGTCAGCCGCCTCGGCCGTGGTCAGCGCCTCGCGCTTGGCCATGGTGAAGATCTCGGTCAGCCGGTCACCGATCCGGCGGACGCGCGCTTCGACGCGGGCCGGTGAGTACCCGCCGGGGTTCAGCTCGTCACCGACCTGGATGACGCCGCCGGCGTTGATGACGAAGTCCGGGGCGTACA
>JBFKGB010000269.1:0-5226 GCA_041633535.1 Euzebya sp.
CGCATCTGTCCCAGGCGCTGCCCGGCCACGATCAGGGTCGGTTTCGGGGGCCTCCGCTGATGTCATGCCGAGGCCCGTCTTCCCCCGTCCACTCCCGGAGAGCTCCACTGCGCCGGGCGCCGCGGTGGTGACAGGGCTCGGCTGAGGCACGACCGCACGGTCGTCCCCCCCGCCCCCGCCCAGGCCGAGGGTCAGGCCGAGGCCGAGGATCGCAGCAGACGTCACCGCCCCGATCGGAGCCTCCGCGAGCAGCGGGAAGCGCTCCCCGAGACCCCGGAACCATCCAGGGGTCCCTCCGCCCAGCAGCCCGATGCCCTTCCTCCGGGCTGCGTCGAGGGCACGGCGTCGGCTCCGGGACAGCCGGACCTTGATCGAGCCCGAGGTCGAGCCAAGGTCCTCGGCCAGCTCTGCGAGGCTCCGTCCGCTCAGGTAGTGCGCGGTCAGGAGGTCAACGTCGGTTGGCCGGACGCTCGACAACACCGAGTCCACCAGCAGTCGAGTCTCCACCTGCTCATCCACGCCGGCGAGTGCCGAGGGCTCCGGCACTCCGTCCACGGTCACTTCACGTCGCATCCTGGCGGACCGCTGGATGTCCAAGGCGCGGTT
Organism: Euzebya sp.; assembly: GCA_041633535.1. GTDB lineage: Bacteria > Actinomycetota > Nitriliruptoria > Euzebyales > Euzebyaceae > Euzebya. The sequence continues at coordinate 607 of JBFKGB010000269.1, forward strand.
GCGGGCCACCCGATGCAGCCAAGCGGTGAGGGCCTGGCCGTCGCGGATCTCATCCGCACGCTCCACGAGCCTCAGGAAGGTGTCCTGCACGACGTCCTCCGCTTGCGCGGGCCCGACCACTGACATGGCGATCGTCAGCAGCGACTGGCTGTGCCGAGCGACTACTTCCTTGAGTGCCCAGTCGCGGCCGTCCTTCAACGCCGCCACAAGGTCACCGTCCGTCACATCTGACGGTCGGTGTGGGTCAACGTAGGTGTCATGAACAAGGCTCATGCGTTGGTCGCTGCCATCCTGGTCCTCGAGATGGCACAGGTGATGGCGCCCGCCCCGTCTTCCGATGACGTCTGTGTCACGACACCCCTTGTCCCACCGGTCTGCACCCCGTCGGCGTGAGGGGCTCTTGACAGGAGTTCGACAGCACAGGCCCGTCGTCCTGCCTTTCCGGAAAAGGAGTGTTAACCCACCGCGCTCCTGTCCCGTCCTAGTAGTTGAGGGCGGCTCGCCGCCCACCGCCAGGGGGGGCCAGCGCGTTCCGGGATCCAACGGGGGGCCCGGAACGCGCTGGGTGGCGATGGGCCCCCAGCGCGCTGGCCGGGGTAGGTTGGCGAACGTTCGCAGCAGCCGCTGCCTGGGCAGGATGTGCCGATCCAGACGATCGACCTCCGGGGCCCCATGCTCATCTCGACGACGACCGCCACCGCGCCGACCGCGCCCGGTGCGGCCAGGACACCGCTCCACACGATGACCCCCACCGACCTCTCAGACCTGACCGCCCCCGCCGCAGGCCACGTGCTGCAGTCGGTCGCCGACCGCGTCGACGCCGTGCTGGAGTCCTTCCTGTCAGGTCGCGCCGCCGAGCTCGCCGACCTGGACGAGGCCCTGGTGCCGGTCGCCGACGCCGTGGGCGCCCTGGTCGGCGCCGGCGGCAAGCGGCTGCGCCCCGCGTTCGTGTGGTGGGGCTACCAGGCGGCCACGGGCGAGGCCGACCCCGAGGTGCTGAAGCCCGCCGGTGCCGCCGAGCTGCTGCACACCTTCGCCCTGATCCACGACGACATCATGGACCGCTCGGTGACCCGGCGGGGCCTGCCCGCGGTGCACACCGCCCTGTCGGCCCACCACCGCGAGGTCGGCCTGGAGGGCGACCCCGACTGGTTCGGCGTCGGCGGCGGGATCCTGGCCGGCGACATGGTGTTCGTGTGGGCCGACATGCTGTTCGAGGCCGCCGCCATGGACCTGGCCGCCATGGCCCGGGCCCGCACGGTCTTCGCGGACCTGCGGTGCGAGGTGATGGCCGGGCAGTACCTGGACCTGCGGCTGTCGGGGCTGCCCCACGCGTCGGACGCCGACTCGCTGCGCGTCTCGCTGCTGAAGTCCGGCCGCTACACCGTGACCCGGCCGCTGCAGATGGGTGCCGCCCTCGGCGGTGACGACCCGGCGCTGAACACGGTGCTCGAGCGCTTCGGCGACGACATCGGCGTGGCCTTCCAGCTGCGTGACGACGTGCTGGGCCTTATGGGCGATCCCGACGAGACCGGCAAGGGGGCGCTGGAGGACGTCCGCGAGGGCAAGCGCACACTGCTGATGCTGCGCGCCCGCGACCTGGCCGACGAGGCGCAGGGCAAGGTCCTCGCCGACGTGGTCGGCGACCCCCTCGCCACCGCGGCCGACGTCGAGGCCGTCCGCGAGATCGTGACCGACACCGGCGCGCTGGCCGACGTCGAGCGCCGCATCGCCGCGATGCGGGCCGACGCCGAGCAGGCCATCGACGCCGTCCGCGAGCCGGCGCGCTCGGCGCTGCTCGAGCTCGCCGCCGACGCCATCGACAGGAGCGCCTGAGCCATGGCCACACCTCTTCACACCACCGGATCAGTCGTCGTCGTCGGCGCAGGCCTGGGCGGCCTGTCCGCTGCCATCCGGCTGCGCGCGGCCGGTCACCAGGTGACCCTGCTGGAGCGCGAGGCCATCCCCGGCGGCCGCGCGGGTCGCGTCACCCAGGACGGCTTCAGCTTCGACACGGGCCCCTCCATCATGACGATGCCGGCGCTGGTGGCCGACCTGTTCAGCGCCCTGGGCGAGCGCATGGAGGACCACCTGCGCATGACCAGGCTGGACCCCGCCTACCGGGCGGTGTTCCACGACGGCAGCGTCCTGCACATCCGCGGGTCGGTCGAGGGGATGCGCGAGGAGGTCCGCAACCTGTGCGGCCCCGACGAGGCCGACCGCTTCGTGCGCTTCGCCGACCACCTGAAGCGGCTGTACGAGGCCGAGTACGACACCTTCATCGACGCCAACTTCGACTCGGCCCTGGACCTGGCGACCAAGCCGGCGAAGCTGGCCGAGCTGGTGCGGCTGGGCGGGTTCCGCAAGGTCGCCAACCTGGTCGGGTCCTACCTGACGGACTGGCGCCTGCAGCGCATGTTCACGTTCCAGTCGATGTATGCGGGCATGAGCCCCTACGAGGCGCTGGGCGTCTACGCCGTCATCGCCTACATGGACTCCATCGCCGGGGTCTACGCCCCCGAGGGCGGGATCTTCGCGATCTCGCGGGCCCTGGGGGACCTGGCCGAGCGCCACGGCGTCCGGACCCGCTACGGCGCAGAGGTGGCCGAGGTCAACGGCAGCGGCCGTCGTGCCACCGGGGTGCGGCTGACCGATGGCGAGGTCATCCCGGCCGACGTGGTGGTGCTGAACCCCGACCTGCCCGTCGCCTACCGTGACCTGCTGCCGCCTGCCGCCACGCCACGTCGCGTGAAGAACCTGAACTTCTCGCCGTCCTGCACCGTGGTCCACCTGGGCCTTGACCGGAAGCTGCTGGACGCCGCCCACCACAACATCCACTTCGCCGAGGACTACCAGGGCAGCTTCGACGACATCCTCGCCGGGCGCCTGCAGCGCGACCCGTCGTGGTACCTGTCGGTGCCGACGGTGTCGGAGCCGGCACTGGCCCCAGACGGTGGCGAGGTCGCCTTCATCCTGGTCCCGACGCCCAACCTGCACGGCGACCCGATCGACTGGGCCGCCCAGGGGCAGCGCGAGCACGAGGCGGCGATCCAGCGGCTGGAGGACGCCAAGTACGGCCCCGTCCGCGACTCCGTCGTCACCTCCTTCACGGTGACGCCGCAGGACTGGGCCGACCAGGGGATGGCCGCGGGCACCCCGTTCGCCGCCAGCCACCACTTCCGCCAGACCGGACCGTTCCGCCCCGCGAACGTGGCACCGCGGGTCGACGGCGTCGTGTTCGTCGGCTCCTCGACCACGCCTGGCGTGGGCGTGCCGATGGTGATCCTGTCCGGCCGTCATGCCGCCGAGCGGGTCGAGCAGCAGCTGGCCGCCCACCGATGAGCGGTCTTCGATGAGCGCCGTCGCCGGGGGCTACGTGCACCCCACCCCCTCCACCGACATCGTCGCGGGGATGCTGGGGGAGCGGCCGCCGGGTGAGGTGGACCTGGCCACCTCCTACGAGCTGTGCCGGCGCATCAACGCCGCGCACGGTCGCACCTACTACTTCGCCACGCGGCTGCTGCCGGCCGCCAAGCGTCCGCACGTGCACGCCCTGTACGCCTTCGCGCGCTACGCCGACGACCTGGTGGACCACCTGGGGCTGGACTGGACCCCCGAGGACCGCCGCCGGGCGCTCGAGTCCTGGTCCTCGACGTTCCTGGCCGACCTGGCCGCCGGCCACACCGACGACCCGGTCTGCAAGGCCGTGATCAACACCATCCAGGCGCTGGACGTCGACCACGACGACATCGACGCGTTCCTGACGTCGATGGCGATGGACCTGACGGTGACGCGCTACGAGACCTACGAGGACCTCTACACCTACGTGTACGGCTCGGCGGCGGTCATCGGGTCGATGATGCTGCCGGTGCTGGAGCCGACCCACCCCGACGCACGCCAGGCGGCGATGGACCTGGGTGTCGCCTTCCAGCTGACCAACTTCATCCGCGACGTCGCGGAGGACCACGAGCGCGGCCGCATCTACCTGCCGATGGAGGACCTGCGCCGGTTCGGGGTGACCGAGGCGCACCTGCGCAGCCGCCAGGTCGGCCCCGAGCTGCGCCGCCTGCTGGCCTTCGAGATCGCCCGCACCCGTGCGCTGTACCGCCGTGCCGAGGCGGGCTGGGCGATGCTGCCGCCGGCCAGCGCCCGCTGCGTGCGCACCGCCCACCGGCTGTACGCCGGCATCCTCGACGGGGTCGAGTCCAGCGACTACCAGGTCTTCCGGGTCCGGGCCGCGGTGCCCGGCTGGCGCAAGGCCGCGGTGGCCGCGCGCGAGCTCGTCCGGACATGACCGCCGACACCCCCGACAGCGACCAGCGCAAGGCCGACCATCTGCGGGTGGTGCTGACCGAGCAGGTCGGCCACGTCGGCATCACCACGGGCCTGGAGACCCTGCGGCTGAACGCCCGGGCGCTGCCCGAGACCGACCTTGCCGACGTGTCGCTTGCCTCCACCGCGTTCGGGCGCACCCTCGCCGCGCCGGTGCTGATCAGCTGCATGACCGGCGGGACCTCACAGGCCGGTCCCGTCAACGCGGCGCTGGCCGGCGCGGCCGCCCACCACGGGGTGGCGCTGGGCCTGGGCTCGGGCCGCTCGCTGCTGGAGGGTGGGGACCCC
>JBFKGB010000270.1:0-5205 GCA_041633535.1 Euzebya sp.
TCAGGAGGGCGACGTCGGCGCAGTCGCTGACCACCACGGCGCAGTCACCCGGTGACGGCAGCGCGACGCGCAGGCCGGTCGCCTGCTCCGGGTCGGGCACCGTGAGGGCGTCGGTGGGGAAGACCACCTCACCCGCGGGCGCCTGCACGAACAGGGCTTCCTGGGCGCTGGCGGGCACGGCCGCCGGGATCAGGACGGCGATCGACAGTGCGGTCGCGACCATGCGGGACAGTGCTCGGCTCATGGGGTTCTGCCTCGGGCTCGATGGTGCCCGGGACGGCCCGGGCGGAGGGTGCCGACTGGGGAACCGCGGCGCGAGGCCACGTGGTGGGGGATGACCCCGCGCCGCGGTGTGTGGAGTACGGCGACCACGTCCCCCGGCTTACGCATGAAGTTCGACACCGTGTCACACGGTCCCTGCTCGCAGTGCCACAGCCGTAGTCTCGACCCATGCGCACGGGCGACGAGACCTCGACCACCCCCGCCCCGGACCGGGTTCTGGGCATGCTCGGCGGGATGGCCTGGCCGTCCACCGCCGAGGCCTACACGCAGGTCAACCGGCGGGTGCAGACGGCCCGGGGTGGCGACGGAGCCTGCGAGCTGCTGCTGTGGTCGGCCGACTTCGGACGCGTCCACGCCATGCAGGCGCAGGGCGACTGGGCGGGCGCGGGGCGGCTGCTGGCCGACGCCGCCCGGCGGCTGCAGGACGCCGGGGCCGGGGCGCTGGTCCTGCTGACCAACACCATGCACCGCGTCGCACCGGCCGTCGAGGACGCGGTGGACATCCCGCTGCTGCACGTGGCGGACGCCACCGCCGCGGCCTGCCGGGCCGCGGGTGCGCAGACCGTCGGTCTGCTCGGCACCCGCTTCACGATGGAGGAGGAGGGGGTCCGCGACCGGCTGCAGGCCCATGGGCTGCACGTCGTCACGCCACCGGGACCGACCCGGGCGGCGGTGCACGGCCACATCTACGACGAGCTGGTCCGCGGGATCGTCAGCGACGGGGCGCGGACGGTCATGGCCGCCGCGGCCGCGGGGATGGTCACGACCGGGGCACAGGCCGTCATCGCCGGCTGCACCGAGATCGAGCTGGTGCTGGCCGACACCGACGTCACCGTGCCGTACGTGGCGACCACCTCGACGCTGATCGACGCCGCGGTCGCCTGGCTGCTGGACGGAGCGGTCCCACCCTCCCCCGCCTGACCGACCTCATCCGCTGGGTCGCGGCAGGGCGAACCCCACGCCCTCTGCCACCGGTGCGTGGTGGACCCGCTCGACCGTGCCCAGCGGCAGCCCGGCGGCGGCGCCCAGCTGGTCCTGCAGGACGGTCACCTGAGCGGTGTGCAGCGGCCACGGCGCATGCACGACCGGGGCGTGGTGCAGCCGACCGCGGATGACGGAGTAGGCGGCCCACCGGTTGGTCAGGAAGGCGTCCAGGTCGTCGGGCGCGACGATCCGATCCCCGACCCGGACACCGACGAGGCTGCGGGCGCCCCGCGGACCGGGGTACCGCCGCCGGCACCAGTAGCGGATCTCCTCCCCCTGCCGGGCGATGCGCATCCGCGACCACACGTAGGGCTGGCCGAAGCCCAGCCGGGCGATCGGCAGGGCGAACAGCCGGGTGATGTCCAGCGACAGGAACCACACGGCCGGCCCGTCGGGCCCGACGACGTAGGTCCGGATGTTGGTCTCGGGGAACGTGCCGGTGTACGGCAGCGCCGGGACGGGCGGGATGGTCAGCGCCGCCATCCGGAACGGCACCAGCGAGACCCAGGCCGACCCGTCGAAGGTGTCGGCGCGCAGACCCGGCGGCAGCAGCGCGTCGACGACGCCGGGGGCCTCGCGCCAGTGCAGCATCGTGACGTCCTCCCACCGCTGTGTGACGGCAGGCCGACGGATCCGGTGGGGCGAGACCTCGGGGTGGTCCGACATGTCCGCAGCCTCCCCCACGACCGATGTGTCGCAACGTGGGCGGCGCCACGCCGACGTCGTCATGCGACGACGGACGGTGCGGAGGGGGTTCCCCTCCACACCGGTCGGTCACACGGTCGTGCGGGTGGCGTGGGGTGCGGGCTCGGTCAGGTCGATGCTGTCGACCAGCGTCTCGTCCTGCAGCGCCGCCGGCCAGCCGTCGCGGACCGACAGGCGGCGGGCGATCAGGCTGAGCAGCAGCCCGTAGACCACCTTCGAGCCGACGTCGGCGAAGGTGTAGAGGGCCTGGCGGCCGACGACGAAGCCGGCACCGTCGCCCAGGGCCATCAGGTAGGCGATCGGGTAGGCACCCCAGGTGGCGGCGAACAGCAGGGTGATGTTGCGCAGGGTGGTGGCCTCGGCGGCGGGCAGCCGCTTCAGGGTCGGCCCCACGTGGCGCAGCAGCAGCAGGACCAGCGCCACGAAGGGCACGGTCGAGGCGGCGCCCCAGATCAGCAGCGCGGCGGTGTCGGTGACCTCGTACAGCTGCCCGATGTAGCCGGTGACGACCATGGCCACGCCGGCCGCGATCAGCTGGACGCGCAGCCGGTACAGGGCCTTGCCGGTGACGTCGAACAGGTAGGTCAGCTGGGTCAGCAGCAGCGGGATGGTGATCATCCAGCTGATGTAGCGGTAGCCGTTGTCGAACGGCCGGTCGGTCGCGACCCACATGCCGGTGGCGATGTCGCCCTGGAAGACGAAGGCGGCCCGCCAGCTGTTCGCCAGCTGCAGGAAGTGCCACCCGGCGACGATCATGACGATGATCGACATCGCGGTGACGGCCCGGTAGCGCGGCGCGATGCGGGGCATCACGAACACGAACCAGGCAAGGCCTGCGAGGGCGGCGGCGAAGGCCCCCGAGAAGAGCAGCTGGACGGCGCCGTAGGCGGCGGGTGAGTACTGGTAGAGGTTCTCCACTGGGGACGCTCCTGGGACGGGGCCGGCTGCGATGCCGGCGATCCCGACACGCCCTCACCCCACCGTCATGGACCGAAACCGTGGTGACACGCAAACGCGCGACCACGGTCGCTCCGGATGCCAAGGTCGCTGCCTGCCCGGGTCCGCCGCCGGTCAGCCGGGCACGACCGCCGGGGTCACCAGCACCGCCACCTCGTCGACCGGGTCGCGGGCCAGCCGCAGGTCCACGACACCCCGGACCCACCAGCGCACGCGGATCAGCTGGCCGTCGTAGCTGACCGGTGCGTCGGGGGGCACGGTCAGGACGGCCTCCAGGTGCGAGGGGATCTGGCCGTGCTCGGGACCGACGGCGTGCCGCTGCACGACGGCCCGGTCGGTGTCCCCCCGTCCCTCGGTCTCCCAGCCCAGCTCCAGACGTACCCCCTGCGGCACCTTGGGGTGCTGCCAGGACATCCTGGCCCGCAGGGACCCGCCGACCGCGAGCGTGTCGCGGTCGACGGTGACCCGGACGTGCTCCTGCATCAGGTCCTCCCCCGGGGTGTGTGGACGGCGGGCGCGACGTGCAGCGGGATGCGCGAGTCCTCGGTGAACCCGTCGGCCATGGTCAGGTCGACGACCAGGAACCAACGGACCTTGTTGCTGGGCGCGTCGATCGTCGGTGGGTAGCCGGGGATGCGCAGCACGACGTCGACGGCGACCCCCTCGGGATCGGGACGCGGCTGGGTGGGGACCGGCCCTGACCAGACCTCGTGGGTCTGCGTCTGCCGTTCCGTCCCCGCCTGGTAGGAGACGAACTCCTCGAGGACCAGCCGTGCCGTGACCGACGTGGCCTCGCGGCTGCCGCGCTTCACCCGGCGGCGGAACGTCGCCGGGACCTCCGAGGACAGCAGCAGCACGTCGGTGGCGACGTGCAGCACCCCGGGGTCCATGCGTCGCGAGATCCCGACGGCCCTGGCCGAGAAGACGCCCAGGACGGCCGCGAACACCGCGAGGATCAGCGGGATGGTGATGAACGCGCCGCCGACGAGGGTGGCGACCGCGCCCAGCGTCAGCAGCCCGGTGACGACCAGCCCGACGGTGCCGGCACGGCCGGTGTCACCGACCGAGGCGATCACCGTCGACGCACCCGTCCGCTGCATGACCGCGCATCCTCGCACGACACGACGACCCGGGGGCGCTCACCCGACCTGCAGGGCGGTCCAGACGTGCAGCGCGCTGCCGACGTCCCGCCACGACCCGTCCGCCTGTCTGGCGATGCGCGCGGCGTCCTGCGCGGACAGCGCCAGCGGTGGCCGGTCCTGGCCCGGCAGCGTCACGGCCGCGACCCGGCGGTCGAAGAAGCGGCGCACCCCCGCCGCGGTCGGTGTCGGCATGACGTGGGTGACGTCGGCCAGGCCGGTGGCGCGGTGGGAGCCGAGCAGCAGCAGCGACCCCTGCCGCCGGGCGCGGGCCACCGACAGCCGCAGCAGGGGTCCGGGCACCCGGTCGACCTCGTCCCAGGCGGCCACCCGTGCGACCGGCAACGGCCGCAGCCGACCCGGACCCACCTCGACGTGGTGGTAGCGCCCCTCCAGCTGCGTGGACCAGCGGACCAGGTGGGTCGTCTTGCCCGCACCACGGCACCCGACCAGCTCGACCACCCCGGCCGCAGGCGGGTCAGGACAGCCGACGTCCAGGAAGACGGCGTCATCCACCCCCGGCTGCTGCTCGGCCACGAAGGGGTTGCGGGCCAGCCCGACCGCCAGGTAGGGGTCGCGGGTCATCCCTGCCCCAGGACACCCACGATGCGGTCGGCCAGCGAGGTGACGTCACCGTCGTCGACGGCGACCTGGGTCAGCGCGGCGGCCCTCGGCGTGTCGACGGGGCCGACGAGCAGATGCTCACGCAGCAGCCCCGCGTCCAGCCCGGACGCCGCGGTGATGGAGTGCATGTCCAGGGCCGTCACCTCGACGTGGCGGCGTGCCAGCACCCCGGCGACGTCGCGGGCCAGCGGCGCCGTGGCACCGGCCCCCAGCACCAGCCCCGCGCCGCCGCGGTGCAGCACCCGGTGCGTCCCGAACGACGTCGGCGCAGGTGGACGGCCGGCGCCGTCGCTGACGCTGCCCGTGACCACCGGTCCCAGGTGCAGCAGGGCGGAGGCTGGTGAGCCCAGCGCCCCGACCAGCAGCGCCGGCAGGTCCTCGACCCAGCCGGCCTGGCAGACGTCCAGCCCGAACCGGTGGGCCAGGCCCAGGTGCGACGGCTCGGTCGAGACCAGCAGGATCCCGGCGTCCGGAGGGACCGGCAGCTCGGTGGTGTCGGCGTCGACGACGACGA
>JBFKGB010000271.1:0-5191 GCA_041633535.1 Euzebya sp.
AACACCTCGCCGAGCGAGCCGCCGAAGACGGTGAAGTCCTGGGCGAAGACGCAGACCTGGCGACCGTCGACGGTCCCGTAGCCGGTCACGACGCCGTCCCCCGGCATCTTCTTGTCCTCCAGCCCGAACCCGGTCGCCCGGTGGACGGCCAGACGGTCCATCTCGACGAAGGACCCCTCGTCGAGCAGGAGGTCGATGCGTTCGCGGGCGGTCAGCTTGCCCTTGGCGTGCTGCTTCTCCACGGCTCGTTCGGACCCGGCGTGGAGGGCCTCGTCCATGCGGCGGCGGAGTTCTGCGAGCTTCTCAGCGGTGGTGGTCGACACGCGCCGCAGGCTACCCCGATGGTTCCCCGCGCCTGAAACCCGCTGGTCGGTCCCCGTCGTCCTCGTCGGTCGCGGGGGCCGTCGCCGAGGACGTCCGGCCGGCGATCCGGCGCAGCGCGGCGTTGACCTCACGGGTCAGCTGACGGGCCAGCATGGGTCGGATCACCTCGGTGGCCAGCGGCCGCAGACGCTGCAGCTTGGCGATCATGTCGGCCGGGTCGCCACCCCGCGGGGCGGCCCCACCCAGAGAGGGGTCCACCAGGTTGCGCTCGACGATCCCGACGAACTGCTGGGCCACGTCGGCCATGTCCCGCTGCACCCGGTCGAACAGGTCCAGGATCTCGGCCAGGGGGACGTCCAGCTCGACCAGCTCGGTGCCCGCATCGATCAGCAGGGGGGAGGGGATCCGCATCGTCTCGCCGTCGTGCCCCTCGATCAGGCCCAGCTCGATGGCCCGGGACAGCAGGGTCGGGTCGTCGATGGCCTCGGGGAAGCGCACGAGCAGCTGCGGCAGCGTCTCGTAGGCGGGCTCCTCGGAGTGGAACGGCGAGTTCAGGATCGACTGCAGGCCCAGCAGCTGGGTGAAGTCCCCACCGACCGACCAGGCCTCGAGGGTCTGGCGGATGGCCTCCAGCGAGAAGCCCCGGCCCTGCAGGTCCTCGATGATCTCCAGCCGCTTGACGTGCTCCTCGGTGTAGAAGCCGGTGCGACCCTCCAGCTCGGGCGCCGGCAGCAGGCCCTTCTCGCGGTACGCGCGGATGTTCCGGGAGGTCACCCCGGTGTGCGCCGCCAGCTCGTCGATCCGTAGTCGCATGAGCGGCCAGACTACGACCCGCCGCAGCCGGACCGGATGGGGCAGTCTTGCGACCATGCAGGATCCCATCCACGCCGCGCCCGACGTCCCGCCCCTCACCGTCGAAGGGGATGCGGGGGGTGCCGCCGACGTGGTCGACCACATGGTGCGGCTGGCCGCCGACGGCTGGTACCCGGCCGTCGAGGTCCACCGGCCCTGGTCGGTCCACAACCCCAGGATCAGGGGCGAGTTCGCCGGCCCGGAGGCCATCCGGTCCTACCTGTGCCGCGAGCTGGGGGTCCTGCTGCAGGCGGGGGCGACCGTCACCGTGTCGGCCAGCCGGCAGGCGCTGCCGTTCACCGACCCGGGCTTCTTCGACGCCCTCGACGAGGACCGCAGGGACCTGCGGGCCAAGAAGCTGTTCCTGTTCTCGCCCGAGCGGATGGCGCTGAGCCTGGACCGGCTGGCCCACTACACGGGCACGCCGGCGTCGACCTTCCAGCGGTACGTGATGTTCACCAACTACCGGATGCACGTCGAGGTGTTCCTGGAGCGCTTCCCGGATGCGGTGCGACCGGACCGTGACGGGGTCCAGATGCCTGCCTACCACCACGTGCAGGAGGACGGGCGTGGGGTCAGCCTGGTCGAGATCGGGGTCGGGCCGTCCAACGCCAAGACCATCACCGACCACCTCGCGGTCCTCCGGCCCGACCTGATGCTGATGATCGGGCACTGCGGCGGGCTGCGGAACCACCAGAAGCTCGGTGACTTCGTCCTGGCCACCAGCTACCTGCGGGCCGACCACGTGCTGGACGACGTGCTGCCGACGACGGTCCCCGTCATCCCCAGCCTGCGGCTGAACGAGCTGCTGCTCGCCGGGCTGCGGCAGCGTGGCGTGCCCCACCGGCTGGGTGTGGTCTACACGACCGACAACCGCAACTGGGAGCTGAACCAGGGGGCGGCGATCACGGCCATGAACCAGGCCCGGTGCGTGGGGGTGGACATGGAGTCGGCGACGATCGCCACCAACGGCTTCCGCTACCGCATCCCCAACGCCACCCTCCTGTGCGTCTCGGACAAGCCGCTGCACGGTGCGCCCAAGCTGCAGGGTGCGGCACGGGCCTTCTACGACGACAGCCGGGCCCAGCACGTCGACATCGCCCTGGACTGCATCGGCCGGGTCCGCGCCGACCATCCGGACGGCATCCCCAACGAGGACCTGCGCAGCGCTGACGAGCCGCTGCTGGGCGCGGGTGAGGAGCAGTGACCGGGCCGTCGAGGGCGATGGTGGACCTGCTGGTCGGGGGGCCGACGCTGGTCAGCGCGGTGCGGTGGGAGCCGACGGTCACCTCGACCAACGAGCTGGTGGCGGCGGCGGGGCAGGCAGGGACCCCCGAGGGGCTCGTGGTCGTCGCTGACCGACAGACGGCGGGGAGGGGACGGCGCGGCCGGTCGTGGGAGGCGCCCGCGGGCACCTCGCTGATGCTGAGCGTGCTGCTGCGGCCCTCGTTGCCGCCGGCACCCCTGCCACCGACGTCCTGGCCCCTCCTGCCGCTGATGACGGGGACGGCCGTGGTCGAGGCGTGCCGGGCCGTCGTGCCGGGACTCGCCGGGCGCGTGGGGCTGAAGTGGCCCAACGACCTGCTGGTGGAGGGGGTGAAGGCGGCCGGCATCCTGGTGGAGTCCGCCGGGGACCACGTCGTCGTCGGTGTCGGGATCAACGTCGACTGGCGAGGGGTCCAGCGGCCCGACGGGCTGCTGGCGACGTCCCTGGCCGAGGCCGTCGACGGCCCCGTCGACCGGTGGGCGCTGCTGGAGGCGCTGCTGGTCCGGCTGGACGCCGGATACCGCCTGGCCGGGCTGGACCCTGGTGGCGTCGTGCGGCGCTACGTGCCCGACTGCGTCACGCTGGGGGTTGCGGTGACCGCCCACGGGGCAGCACCGGTCACAGGGACCGCGGTCGGGCTGACGCCCGACGGGCACCTGCGGATACGTGACGAGGACGGCCGTGACCACGTGGTGACGGCCGGGGATGTGGAGCACCTGCGATGAGCGACGCCAGCGACCCGAGGACCAGCGGTCCGAGCGACCCGACGACCCGGCTGCCGCACGGGACACCACCTGCGCCCGGGCCGGCGGACCGCACCGAGGTCATGCCCGGCCGAGAGGTCGCCCCGCCCCCGGCGGCGGCGGACCGCACGCAGGTGCTGCCGGGCGGCGACCAGCGGATGGTCTACACCGAGGACTACAGCGACCGCGACGCCGTGGGCGGCCAGCCGGGCGTCGGCGGCGGGCCGGGCGTCGGCGTCCCGCCAGGGGTGCCCGGGACCGACCCCGACGAGGAGGGGGCGCGCACCTGGCCGACCCTGACCCTGGTGCTGGTGTCCATCGCGGCGCTGCTGGTGGGGGCGGTGCTGACGCTGCTGCTGCTGCCCGAGGAGGAGGTCGTCGCAGCCGACCCCGCGGTCGCACAGCTGCAGGCAGACCAGCAGGCACGGATCGCCGAGCTCGAGACGACGGTGGCCGAGCGCGACGCGCGGATCGCCGAGCTCGAGGCCCAGGTCGCGGCCGTGGAGGCACAGCAGGCCGGCGACCAGGCCGCCGCCGACCAGGCGGCAGCGGACCGGCAGGCGGCGCTGGACGCCCGCGAGCAGGCGCTGGAGGACCGCGAGGCGACGGTCGCGGCGCGCGAGGACCAGGTCGCCCAGCGCGAGCAGCAGGTGGCCGAGCGCGAGGCTGCCGCCGACGCCGGGACGACCCCCGACGGCGACCAGGCGGCCGACGGCGGCGGTGGGTTCGACCTGCCGACCGTCGAGGTGCCCGCCGACCTGCCGCAGATCGACGAGGAGGCCGCCCGCAGCGTCATCGAGCGGTTCATCGACCGGCTCCAGAGCTTCTTCGGCTGACCCCCCGCCCACGGTGCTAGCGTGCGACCGACCGGGGTCGACACAGGGAGCACCACATGGGGTACACGCTGTCCACGCTGCTCGAGGGCGGGCACTTCTTCGAGGGTCCGCGCTGGCACGACGGCACCTGGTGGGTGTCGGACTTCTACGCCCACACCGTCTCGACGGTGACGACCACGGGTCAGCGGACCACCGTGATGGAGGTCGAGGCACAGCCCTCCGGCCTGGGCTGGATGCCGGACGGGTCGCTGCTGGTCGTGTCCATGCGGGACCACCGCATCCTGCGCCGGTCACCCTCCGGCACGGTGCGGGTGCACGCCGACCTGACGCCCTACTGCGGCGGCAAGGCCAACGACATGGTGGTGGACGCCGAGGGTCGGGCGTTCGTCGGCAACTTCGGCTTCGACCTGATGGCCGGTGCCGACCCGGCCCTGGCCGACCTGCTGCGGGTGGACCCCGACGGCACCGTCCACGTCGCCGCCACGGACCTGGCGTTCCCCAACGGCAGCGTCATCCTGCCCGACGGCAGGACCCTGGTGGTGGGCGAGACGATGGGCAGCCGCTACACCGCGTTCACCATCGGCTCCGACGGGGTGCTCGAGGACCGGCGGGTCTGGGCCCAGCTGGCCGACGCCCCACCGCTGGGGACGCTGGAGGAGACGCTGTCGGAGCTCGAGGTCGGTCCCGACGGCTGCACCCTGGACGCCGAGGGGCACATCTGGGCCGCCGACGCCATGGGCGCCAGGGTCATCCGGATCGCGCCCGGTGGGCAGATCAGCGACCAGATCACCATGCCCGACGGCCTGGGCGCCTTCGCCTGCCAGCTGGGCGGCGAGGACGGCCGGACCCTGCTGGTCTGCGCCGCACCGGACTTCCTGGAGCACCTGCGCGCCGACGCGGCCGAGGCGGTGCTGCTGACCACCACGGTGGCCAGCCCACACGCCGGCCGACCGTAGTGGGGGCCGACGTCCGTGGGGTCGTGGCCGCGCACTGGGACGGCCGCGCGGCGACGTTCGACGACGAGCCCGATCACGGGCTCGCCGACCCGCGAACCCGACAGGCGTGGCGTCGCCGGCTTGTCGGCTGGCTGCCGCCGGCGCCTGCTCGGGTGGCCGACCTGGGCTGTGGAACGGGCTCGTTGACCGTGCTGATGGCGTCCGAGGGTCACC
>JBFKGB010000272.1:0-5179 GCA_041633535.1 Euzebya sp.
GGCGGCGATCCACATGTTCGGTGACCTGACGATGATGCCGGTCGCCGACGTCGACCGGACCCAGCACCTGCTGGTCATCGGGGCCAACCCCGCCGTGTCCAACGGTTCGATCACCACGATGCCCGACGCCCGGAAGCGGCTGAAGGCGATCCGCGCCCGGGGCGGCACGGTCGTGGTCGTCGACCCACGCCGGACCGAGACGGCACGGATCGCCAGCCGCCATGTCGCGGTCAGGCCCGGCGGCGACCCCTACCTGCTGCTGGCGATGCTGCACGTGGTGTTCGCCGAGGGCCTGGACCGTGCCCCGGGCTGGGTCAGCGGGCTGGGCGTCCTGCGCGAGGTCTGCGCCCCCTGGACACCCGCACGTGCGGCGGGGCCCGCCGGGGTCGACGCCGAGGAGATCACGACCATGGCGCGCGAGTTCGCCGGCGCCACGTCGGCGGTCGCCTACGGCCGCATCGGCGTGTGCCACCACGCCACCGGGACGCTGACGCACTGGCTGGTCAACGCCCTGAACGTGGTGACCGGCAACCTCGACCGGCCGGGTGGTGCGATGTTCACCACCCCGCCTGTGGACCTGACGCGGGTGCTGCGGGTCCTGTGGGGCCACCCCGAGCCGGGGCGTTGGCGCAGCCGGGTCAGCGACCTGCCGGAGCTGCACGGCGAGCTGCCGGTCGCCTCGATGCCCGAGGAGATCATGACGCCGGGGGACCGTCAGCTGCGGGGCCTGATCACCGTGGCCGGCAACCCCGCCCGCTCCAGCCCCCAGTCCGAGCGGGTCGAGGCGGCGCTGGAGTCCCTGGACCTGCTGATCTGCATCGACATGTACGTCACCGAGACGTCGCGGCACGCCGACCTGATCCTGCCGCCGGTCAGCCACCTGGAGCGCGACGACCTGGACGTCGTCTTCCCGTTCTTCAGCGTCCACAACAACGCCCGGTGGTCCCCGCGTGTCTTCGCGCCGGCCGCCGACGCCCAGGACGACTGGGACATCATCCTGCGGCTGGCCGCCGAGCTGCCCGTGGGGAGGGGTGCGGGACTCCTGCGCCGGGTCCTGCGCACGGTCACGACGGCGGTCGCGCCGGGCCGGGTGATCGACGCGCTGATCCTGGCCGGTCCGCAGGGACCACTGTCACGTCGTGGCCTGTGGCCCCGGGGCCGCGCGGGGCTGACCGGCAGGAAGGTCCGCCAGAGCGAGGGCGGCGTGGACCTGGGGCCGTTGGAGCCCCGGCTGCCGGGCCTGCTGCGCACCCCCGACCACACGGTGCACCTGGCGCCGGCTGCGCTGCGCGAGGGGCTGGGCTCGCTCGAGGACACCGTGCCGGCCGCACCCGACGGCTACGACCTGCAGCTGATCGGACGACGCCACCTGCGCAGCAACAACTCCTGGCTGCACAACGTCGAGGCGATGGTCAAGGGACGGGACCGGTGCACCGCCCTGGTCCACCCGGAGGAGGCGCAGGCGCGGGGGCTGTCGGAGGGGCAGGTCGTCGCCGTCACCTCGCCGGTCGGCCGCATCGAGGTGCCGCTGGAGGTCAGCGAGGACCTGCGGCCCGGGGTGGTGGCGATCCCCCACGGCTGGGGCCACGACGTCAAGGGTGTCGGCTGGTCGACGGCCGCGGCACACGGCGGCGCCAACGCCAACGTGCTGACCGACGCCTCGCTGGTGGATGCGCTGTCGGGCAACGCCGCCCTGAACGCGACGTGGGTGCGGCTGGAGGCCACCGCGGTCACGTCCTCGGCCTAGCGGTCCGCCGACCGCCGTCGGTCGACCACGCCGGCCCCGATCGAGAGCGCGGCCAGCACCACCAGCCAGGCGATCAGCGCCAGACGCAGCGGCCCCGCCGCCCCGCCCGAGGACCCGTCGACGACCACGACGACCGTGTAGCCGACGTAGCCCAGCAGCAGCAGCACGCCCTCCCACGGGGCCACCCGCAGCCCGACCGCCAGGGCGGGCAGGGCGACGACGCTGACCAGCGCCGCGATGGGCAGGTCGCTGGCCAGCGCGGCGTCGGGGACCTGCAGACCGCCGCTGGCGACCGCGGCGGCGCCGAGCACGGCCAGCAGGTTGAACATGTTGGAGCCGACGACGTTGCCCACGGCGATGTCCCGCTCGCCACGCCTGGCGGCGACGACGGACGTCGCCAGCTCGGGCAGCGACGTGCCGACCGCCACGACGGTCAACCCGATGACCAGGTCCGAGACCCCCATCGACGCCGCCAGCGTCGTCGCGCCGTCGACCAGCAGCCGGGCGCCCAGGACCAGCCCTGCGAGCCCCGCGACGAGCACGAGCACCGACCGCGGGACCCCTGGCGCGGGGTCCTCCGGCCCGAAGGCCTCCTCGTACTCCGCCTCGACCGCCGCCGTGTCGCGCCGTCCCACGATGTAGGAGAAGACGGTGTAGACGACGATGCCGACCAGCAGGACGACGCCGTCGAGCAGCGAGAGCCGACCGTCCGCGGCCATCCCCCACACCACGACCGTCGCCGCGATCATGAGGGGGACGTCCAGGCGCACGATGCGCTGGTCGACGACCAGACCACCGAAGACCGCTGCCAGCCCGAGCACGGCGAGCACGTTGAAGATGTTGGACCCGATCGCGTTGCCGACGGCGACCCCGCCGGCCCCGGACAGCGCCGAGCCGACGCTGACCGCAAGCTCCGGGGCAGAGGTCCCGAAGGCCACGACCGTCAGGCCGATCACCAGGGGCGAGACCCCGACCGCCGCGGCGATCCGGGAGGCGCCGCGTACCAGGCCCTCGGCACCTGCGACCAGGATGATCATGCCGACGACGATGAGGAGCAGAGCGGTCATCGGCGCAGATTACGTGTGGACCGATGCCGCGAGGCCCTCCGGACATGCCCTCCCGGCCTTGGTCAGCACGACGTCGGACGGGTACGGTGCGTGGCGCGCGGCATGCGCCGTTGGGCATCCAGCGGCGCCGCCCCCGCGGCAGCCCGACGACCGGGCGCGCACGTGGGCTCACCTCCTCCCGGACGTGCCCGCATCCCTGCGGGGTCACCCGCACCACTCCGCTCCCTTCTGCTTCCAGGACGTTCTGTGCAGGTCACCGGCCGCTTCACGCCCCACCCCCGTGGCTTCGGCTTCGTCGAGCCACGCCCCACCGCCGCCGGCACCCCGCCGACGGTCTTCGACGACGACGGCAACGCCCACAAGGTCGAGTCGGCCTTCGTGCCGCCGGACGTCGCCCGCGGCTGGATCGCCGACGACACCGTCACGGCCACGCTGGTGGTCGACGAGCAGGGCCGGCTGAACGTGGCGTCCATGACGCTGGTCAACCGGCAGCGCCGGTTCGTGGTCGGCGAGGTGCAGCCGTTCGCCGGTCGCACGGTCCTGCAGCTCGACGCGCGCCTGGGCAGCGGCGAGATCCCCATGTCCGACGAGATGAGCACCCGGCTGATGCAGGCCGAGGGCAAGCAGATCGTCGCCACGCTGACCCCCACCGGTCAGGCGGCCTGCGCCGCGCTGGTCGCCGGTCCGCTGCCGACCTTCGCGCCCTCAGCCGTCCGCGCCCGTGCCGTCGTGATCGCCCACGGTGGCGCCACGCCCGACTCGATCCCGGGCGGCCCCGAGGCCGTGGGCCTGCCCGCCGGCGAGACCAACACCAACGTCCTGCGCACCACCGGTCGGATGGCGGCAGGTCAGGCGGGGCTGGCCGCCGGCCTCAGCGCCGACGAGGGCCCGGTCCCCGGCCCGGCCGCTGCGCTGGAGGACCGCCGCAACGAGATCCAGGTCACGATCGACGCCGACTCCTCCAAGGACCTCGACGACGCCCTGTCCGGCCTGTGGTCGGGACAGGCCGAGGACCCCGTCCTGGTCAAGGTGCACATCGCCGACGCCGCCGGCACGGTCGGCATCGACTCGCCGGCCGACCGCTACGCCCGCACGATGGCGTCGACCGCCTACTTCACCGCCGGACCCAACGCCGCGATGCTGGACCCGGCCCTGTCGGAGGGGGAGCTCAGCCTCCTCCCCCAGCAGGACCGCCGCGCCGTCACCGTGTCGATGCTGATCTCGCCCACCGGTGAGGTCAGCGGCGTCGAGCTGGGCCTGTCGTGGATCAAGCCGGCCTGCCGGCTGTCCTACGCCGCCGTCGAGGCCTTCCTGGAGGACTCCAGCCCCCTGGCGCTGAAGAAGGGTGCCCACGGCCCCAACGGTGCCGAGGGTGATGCGCTGCCACACGTGACGGTCGCCGTCAGCGCCCTGGCCGAGGCCGCCCGTCGTCTGGGCGCCGAGCGCGATGCACGCGACACCCTCGAGGACCTGTTCACCGACGCCGAGCTCGAGGCCTCGGTCGTGGACGGCAAGATCCGCACGGTCAAGGCCGACCCGCACCCCGAGGCACAGCGTGTCGTCGAGCGGCTGATGGTCGCGGCCAACGAGGCGGTGGCCAGCTGGGCCGCACAGCGCCAGCTGCCGCTGCTGTACCGCAGCCACACCGGCTTCAACCCTGAGCGCCTGCCTCGTCTGGTCGCCGCCGCCGAGACCATGGGCGAGTCCTTCGCCGACCCGACGGACGTGCAGCCCAAGGAGCTCGTCGCGCTGGTCGAGCGCCTGCAGGAGCGCGGCCGCGGCGACGCTGCCGCAGCCCTCGCCACCGTCGCCACCGGCGTGGTGGCGCGTGCGGGCTACACCGCCGTCCCCTCCGCCCACGACGCGCTGGGCTCGGGGTACTACACCCACTTCACCTCCCCGCTGCGCCGCTACGCCGACCTGGTGGTCCACCGCCAGCTGCGTGCCGCGCTGGCCGGCGAGGAGCCGCCGTACACCACCGAGCAGCTGGAGGCCCTGGCCGTGTGGCTGGACGCCCGGGCCGGTGCGGCCAACTACGCCCAGGCTCTCGAGCGCAACGCACTGTGGGCCGTGCTGCTGGACCGCAAGGCCGTCAGCTTCCCGACCCCCGGCACGATCGTCGGGCTGTCCAAGGCCGGCCTGCGGATCCGCATGACCGTCCCCGGCCTGATGGGCTTCATGTCCGCCGCCCGTGCGCTGGGGCTGCCGCCGCGGCAGAAGGCCTCGCTGGAGCTCGACAGCACCGAGCTGTCGACCGTCGACGGGCAGTTCAAGCTGGGCGGCTCGATCAAGGTCCGCCTGGACCGCCTGGACGAGCTGGGCCGCCCGGACCTGAAGCCGGCCTAGCCCACCACCCAGGGCCACA
>JBFKGB010000273.1:0-5108 GCA_041633535.1 Euzebya sp.
ACCTCGCGGGACCGGCCGGTCGTGGCCATCAGCAGCACGTGGCTGACGATCCCGGCACCGATGCCGACGGCGATCGAGTAGGTGAACGGCATCAGCACGATGGTCAGGAACGCGGGGATCGCGACGCTGACGTCGTCCCACCGGATCTGGGTGACCGACCCGATCATCAGCACACCGACGACGACGAGGGCCGGTGCGGCGGCCTCGTAGGGCACCATCCCCACCAGCGGGGCCAGGAACGTCGTGGCCAGGAACAGCACGCCGGTGACGACAGCGGCAAGACCGGTGCGGGCCCCGTCGGCCACACCGGTGGCGGACTCGATGTAGCTGGTGTTCGAGGAGACCCCGGCGGCGCCGCCGGCGACCGCCGCGAGGGAGTCGACGACCAGGATCCGGCGGGTCGCGGGCGGGTTGCCCTCCTCGTCCAGCAGGTCCGCCTCCTCACCGATCGCCACCATGGTGCCGAGGGTGTCGAAGAAGTCGGTCAGCAGCAGGGTGAAGAGCAGCAGGACGACGGTGATCCCGCCCACGGAGCTGAAGGACCCCAGCAGCGAGAACGTGCCCAGCGTCGACAGGTCGGGCAGCTGGACGGCGCTGGCCGGGATCGCGGGCACGTTCAGGCTCCAGCCGGTCGGGCTGAGGGGACCGTCGGGCCCCAGCTGAGGACCCAGGTCCAGCAACGCCTGGATGGCGACGGCAGCGGCGGTGGCGACCCCGATGGCGATCAGGATCGCGCCGCGGACCCGCCGTGCCATCAGCACGAACACCAGCAGCAGCCCGCCGACGAACACCACCGCAGGCCACCCGTCCAGGTTCCCGCCGACGCCCAGCGTCAGCGGCGGTGCGGCGTTGCCGCGGACGAAGCCGGCGTCCACGAAGCCGATGAGGGCGATGAACAGGCCGATCCCCACCGAGATGGCGGCCTTCAGGTGGGCCGGGACCGCAGTGAACACCGCCTCGCGCAGCCCGGTGGAGACCAGCAGCAGGATGATGAGCCCCTCCAGGACCACCAGCCCCATCGCGTCCGCCCAGGACACGCCCGGCAGCACCGCGATGCCGAACGCGACGAAGGCGTTCAGCCCCAGGCCCGTGGCCAGCGCCAGCGGGTAGTTGGCCACCAGGCCCATCAGCAGGCTCATGACCCCGGCGACCAGCGCGGTGCCGGCCGCGACCGCGGCCAGGTTCGGCGCCTCGCCCCCACCCAGGAACCGACCGGTCCCGTCGGCGACCGTCCCGATGATCAGCGGGTTCAGGACGACGATGTAGGCCATCGTGACGAACGTGACGACGCCGCCCCGGACCTCGCGGGTGACGGTCGAGCCGCGCCCGGAGATGTGGAACAGCCGCTCCAGCAGATCGGGGGCGCGGGTGTCGGTGGTTGACATGGAGGGGTCCTGTGGCCGGGGCGGAGGGGGCTCGGCGCGTCAGTCTGCTGTGCACCCACCGTGCGCGCACAGCAACACGCCCGGATCCCCCGTTGCGGCGGTCCGGGCGTGTGTGCGGTCGGGTCCTACCCCAGCGTGCCGAGGCCAGTCGACAGGATGGTGGTGGTCGCGGCGACCGGGTTGGCGGTCACCGAGGTGACCGTGGGCACGGGGACCAGCGTGACGCTGACGCCGTGCTCGAGGCTGACGTCGACCCGCACGCCCAGCTGGGCCAGCTGGTCGATGGTGACGGTGGGGTTGACGGCGGAGAGGGAGGGGGCGTCGTAGGCGGGGTTGTCCTGGCCGTCGAAGAAGACGCCGTCACCGCCGTCCCAGTCGCGACCGTGCTCGGCGCACCAGTCGTTGCGGACCTGACGCTGGGCGTCGGTCGCCTGCTGGGACTCCCGGATCATCGCGGCCAGCTGGGCCGAGCCGGCCTCGATGCCCTGGGCCACCAGGTCCGGGACGGGGGCGGGGGCGTAGGCCATCAGCCAGGCGCTGTTCCAGGCCCGCTCGCGCCACTCCTGGATGACCTGCTGCACGGCGAACCCGGTCAGCGCGTCGTCGTCGGGGTTGGTGTCCCACTGGGGGTCGAACCGTGCGACCATCTCGGGGCTGAGGTCGTCACCGACGTGGCTCAGGAACTCGTTGACCTTCTCGTGGTCGGCCTTGCGGGAGCTGCCGTCCGGGGCCGTCAGCCCGATGTCGCGGAGGACGAACGGCAGGTCGCGGTTGATGTGGGCGTTCATGCCCATCAGGAAGTTGCCGATCGAGGTCAGCTCCTGGGCGTCGGCCGAACCGAAGGCCTCGCGCCAGGCCGGCGGCACCTCGTCGACACGGCCCTTGTCCCATGCCCGCTGGGGACCGATGTAGTACTCCGCGAACGTGGCGTCGTAGTGGTGCATCCACGGGACGTCGCGGTAGAAGCCGGGGATCTGCGAGGACTCGTAGTAGGCCTCGGTGGTCCGCAGGTAGCCCAGCTGGAAGATGGCGTTGTGGTCACAGCTGCGGGCCAGCTTGGCCAGATCCCGTGACATGCTGCGGATGACCGACTCGACGCACTTGTCCTTGCCGGCGACGCAGACGTTGCTGCTGGAGGGATCCAGTCCCGGGTGGAACGTCGGGACGATCTGACCCCAGTTGAGCAGGGGTGCGGATGCTGCTGCGGCCGGGCTCGGGATCACCATGGCCAGCGTCACCGCCACCATCAGGATCAACCGTCCGTACCGTGCCATCACGCTCCGCCTCGTCGTCCTACGCCTACCTTCTGCAATGTCGTACGCGCAGCCGCTGAGCGCCATGGCACGATGTGATGGTTCCGGTGGGCGTGCCGGACTAGTCCTGGGCCCCGCTGGGGCCCGGCGCGGTGACGGATACGCTCGGACGGTGACCGTGGACCTGACCCAGCGGCCCCCCTCGACGTCGAGTGCGTCCGGCGTGGGGCGTGATGGCATCGCGCGCCGGCTCGCGGCGTCGGCCGCAGGCGTCTTCGTGGTCCTCTACTTCACCGTCACGGCCCGGGCCCTCGACGGCTTCCAGCTGCACAACGACCTGGGCATCCAGTACTACCTGGCACGCCGGACCTCGGAGGGTGCGGTCCCGCTGCTGGACTTCGAGCACGGGTGGAACACGCTCAGCTGGTACATCTCCGCCGCCCTGTACCGGGTGGCGGGGGGCAACGCCACGACCTGGGTGTTCCTCTGGGGACGCGGGGGGTTCATCCTCGCCGGGCTGGCGATGCTGGGGATCGCGTGGCGCATCCGCCTTCCTGCCAGGTGGATCGCCGGTCTGACGGCCGCCTGGATCCTGCTGACCCACGTGCCGCACAACAAGTACGCCGTCCCGACGGTCTGGGCGCTGATGCTGCTGCCCACCCGACGGACGACCTCCGTCGGATGGCAGCGCGGACTGCGCGTCGCGGCCGCCGCGACGGTGTGGTGGGCGCATGTCGAGCTGGCCATCCTGCTGACGGTCGGCACCGCCATGTTCGACGTGTTCGGTGCCCGCGACGGGCGACTGCGCGAACGGCTGCTGACCGGTGTCCACGCACCGCTCGGGCTGCTGGTCGGGCTGGGGTCCCAGATCGCCGTGTACCGGCTGCTCGGGATGCCGCCGGCCGAGCTCGTCCGCCAGACCGTCGGCGACTGGACGGTGACGGAGTTCGGTCCGCTGTTCGACTACCCGCTGGGTGCCCCGGACACGGTCCGCATGATGCTGTTCCCCGCCGTGCTGATCGTGCCCTTCGTGCCGCTCCTCTGGCGCCGCCTCAGCGATCCCACCAGGTTCCTGGCGATGTGCAACCTGGCGCTCGGCCTGATCGCCATCCGTCGGCCCGGGGACGGACACGTCGCCGCGGCAGGCACGCTGATGGCCCTGGTGCTCGTGCTCGGCGCCTTCGACCTGAGCGGTCACGGAGCGGACCTGGTGCGCGTGCTGCGTGCCCGTGCGCGTGACGGGGTGCTGGCGGTCCTGGCGCCGGCCGCGGGTGGTGCCCTGTGGTACGGCGTCGCGTTGGCCGCCGGCTTCAGGATCCCGAGCTTCGTGGCCGTCGTGGTCCTGACCATCGTGTGCCTGACCGCTGTGGTGGCGGCGCTGCGCGTCGACCTGGCAGCAGCCAGCGTCGGGGCCCTGGCGGCAGCGGTGCTGGTCATGACCGTGGGCGTCGGCAACCACCTGCGGCTGCAGGTCGGGGCCGACCGGGCGCAGCTGCAGACCGAGCTGATCACCGCAGCGGTCCAGGCCGACGCGCGACGGTGTGTCCCTGACGGTCAGGCCTGGATCGTCCCCTCACCGTTGACCCTCTACGACACCCTGGACCTGCAGAACCCGACCCCCTACTACGCCTTCTGGTACAACCTCGAGGGCCAGCGGGACGTCATCCTGCGCAGCATGGACGCGTCGATGATCCCTGCCATCGTGCAGGTCAGCGCGTGGCCGCCCTCGATGGACAGCCTGGTCCCCGAGATCGAGCAGCGCTACGACGTCTGCGCACGGACGACCGTCGACAGCACCGGCGACATCGTCACCTTCTGGGTCGCGCGCGCCGGCGGCTGACCCCGCTCCACACCAGCAGGGCCAGCGCGGTCACGACCGTCAGGACCGTCCCGGCCCTGAGCCCAGGGGCGCCCCACTCCACCACGACCCGCTGACCGCCGGGGGGGACCACCACCCCGACGAACGCCGTGTCGGCCACGACGACCGGTGCGGCCTGTCCGTCGACCGTCGCCCGCCAGCCGGGCAGCGATGGCTCCAGAAGGCGCAGGACGGCGCCGTCGGGTGCGGCCAGGACCGCCTCGATCCGTCGCCCGTCGACCGAGAGCGACTCGATCCGGGCCCCTCGGCGTGGTGATGCTGACGCCTCGAGGCCGGCGACGCCCAGATCGGCGGCGGCCACGTGGACCATGTCGGCGCCGGCCACGTGGACCACGCCGGCGCCGGCGCTGATGACCTGCTGTGCGGCCCCGTCGGGGCGGTCGGTGGCCACCGTGCGGACATCCGTGACCGCGGACGCCCAGTCCGTCCAGCCGGGGACCTCGGCGACCTGCAGGCCACCCAGGTCACGGACCGGCCAGCGGGGTCCGGTCCGCAGGCCCACCACGGGCGACCCCGTGTCGTCACCGAACACGGCCACGCCCGTGGCGCCGGCCCCCTCGCTGCTGATGCGCAGCCGGAGCTCGGTGGCGG
>JBFKGB010000274.1:0-5091 GCA_041633535.1 Euzebya sp.
CACGTTGGTGGTGGCCACCAGCCGGCCCTGCGCGTCGATGTGGGCATCCAGGGCGATGTCCTCAAGCACCGCCCAGGCGATGACGCCGACGGCCCGCTTGACCTCCCGGGAGGAGGGGAAGACCTTGGCGTACGGCTCAGCCCGCCCGATGATCCGACCATCGGAGAGCACCCGGCCGATCTCCTGGCCGAAGGCGACCACGTCACGGGCGACCACCGGCCCGGTCACGACGCCCCTCCCGACCCCGCCACGGACCCCCGCGGGGCACCCGGGAGAAGGCCCGGATCCTCCTCTGGAGCGACCTGCAGTGTCACCAGCGTGTCACCAGCGCCGGTCCGCCCAGAAACGGTCAGCCGGTCCGGACCGTGTTTCCGCAGGTCAGCGGCCCGAATCGCCCGGAAACGGGCCGTATCTGCAGGATCACTCGTAATGAGAAGGCGGCTCCACCAGCAGTCCCTCCTAGGACTCGGTCATCCACGCCGATGCCCGGCGTTGCGCTGGGCGGTCGTTGCCGCAGCGCCCGCCACCGCGACGAGCACCAGCCAGGTGAGGTTGCGGCCGGGGACGAAGTGCGAGGAGATGTGGCCGAGGAAGACGTCCATCCACGGCTGGTGCGGGACCCCGCCGATGAACAACAGGTCGGGCAGCATGGCCACGATGTGCCAGCAGAGGACCTGCAGCAGCGGATGGTGCACCGGCCGGCCCGTACGCCAGATCCGCGCGGTGATCAGGATCAGTGCAGCCAGCGCCCCGACCAGCAGATGGGTGAACCAGTGGAACGCCGCGTCATGGCCGGTGTAGCTGACGTACAGCGCTGCCTCCATCGCCAGCACCACGGCGATCTCTGCACGGGTGCTCACGGGCGGACCGCCGCGTCGACCATGGTGCCGATCTCGCCCAGCAACTGCGCCATGTCGGGGTCCAGCGTGCGGTACCGCAGCAGACCGTCGGCATCGACGATCGCGTAGCCGACCGGGAAGCCCCCGTCACGTGGCGTGCGCATCCCGACCTGTCGTGCCAGCTCCCAGGGGTCCTCGACGCTCTCCGCTCCGGGACACTCGGCGTGACCCGACGCGCCATCGGGTGCGCCGATCGCGACCGCGATGGCGACGTCGTCCAGCTCGGGAGCATCCAGCCATGCGCAGGGCGGCCGGCTCTCCCGTTCGAAGACCAGCAAGGTCGGCCGGTCCGCGTAGGAGAGGCCCGGGAGGACGGGGGCCGGGGTCGGCAGCGGACCCAGGTCGAGCAGGCCCGGCCGCTGGTAGGCGGGGTCGACGTCGTCCAGCGGATCGACCCGGAGCTGGGCGACGATCAGCAGCACACCCACGACGGCGACGAGAGCCATCGGCCACCACCACCGCATCGCGTCGTCACGTCCCTCCATCACCGCGCGCCGTGGGTGGGCCGCTCGTGAGCAGTCGTTCTCATCGGGTTTTCCTCGCTCGAACCTGCTGATCGATACTGCCAGGGGGTATCAAACACTTCAGATCGGGTCGCAACTGCCGATATCGTCAGCGTGGTGCGTGTGCTCCTGCTCGTCGTCGTGAGCGTCATCGTGATGACGCAGAGCCTCGGTGTGCTCGTGTTGCACACGCACATCGACGTCGTCGGGGACAGTGCGCCACACACGCACTCCTACGTGGCTGACGCCGACGGCCACGACGGCCACCGGGAGGACGCCGCCGCCGCGCACCGCAGCGAGCAGCCCACCGCGAGCCTGTCGGGCGTCATCCTGCTGCTCGTCCTGGCGTTCGCCGCGATGATGCGTGACGGCCGGTCCGAGGACGGGCCGAGAGGCCCGGTCAGCCTCCGAGCACCTCGCCCCGTACGCCGTCATCCGGCGTGTCTCGCGCTGCTCTCCGTCCTCCGGGTCTAGAGGCCGGCAGGTCGCCCGGCCTGCTGCTGCGTCCGCACCCGGCGCCACAGCACGTCCGGCGCCCGGCACGCACCACGATGTGGACGCGCGCACGTCCGACCTGCCCCGAACGGACCACGGGTGCCCGCTGTCCTGCGACGGCGGGCCGGCACCAGGCCGAACCAGGAGCGCACGCTGCCATGATCCCGACCCACCAGCCCCGCTGGCCGATGCTGGCGACCCTCATCCTGCTGCTGAGCCTGCTCGCGCTGACGGTCGCGCCCGCGGCGGCCCACTCCGCGCTGCAGTCCGCAGCCCCCGCCCCGGACAGCAGCACCGACCAGCCCGTCGAGACCCTGACGCTGGTCTTCGCACAGCCGGTCGAGGTGCTCCCCGACTCTGTCCAGGTGACCGGTCCCGACGGCCAGGCCTTGACGATCGGCGAGTCGACCCGAGCGGACGACCGTGTCACCGTCACCGCCGCGCTGGCCGAACCGCTTCCCGTGGGCTCCTCGGTCGTCTCCTGGCGTGTCATCGGCGGGGACGGCCACCCGATCGAGGGCGCCTACGTCATCACCAGCACCCACCAGCCGACACCGACCCCTGCCGCGGGCACGCCTGCCCCCGCCGAGACCTCCATGGTCACGTCCGCCGACCAGGCCCCACCCGCAGTCGCGCCATCAGCCACGGACGCCGCAGCGGCGCTCGCGTCGCCGTCACCCCCGCCTGCAAGCGGGGAGCCCCTCCTTCCCGAGCTCGTGCAGACGGCCGGTCGGTGGCTCGCCTTCTCGGCCATCCTGGTCGCGGTCGGCGTGGTCGTCTTCGGTGTCGCCGTCCACCCGGACAGCCGACGCGACCAACGGCTGCTCAGCCGCCTCGTGACCGGTGCGGCGATCGCGGTCATCGTCGGCGCGACCGTGCAGCTCGTGGGGCACGTCGCGGTCATCGCGGGGGACGGCATGACCGGGATGGCCGATGCGTCCGCGTGGGGCATCGTGGGCCGCTCGGGCCTCATGGGCGCGACTGCCATGCGGATCGTCGGCGGAGGGGTGCTGCTGGTCGGGACCCGCGGGTTCGTGCGCTGGTCCCACGATCGCGAGCACGTCGGCCCGTTGCTGCTCGGCGCGGCCGCGCTGCTGCTCTCCTTCCAGTTCACCGGCCACACGGCCACGAGCACGCCGACGCTGCTGGTGCGGATCGCCGACGCCGCGCACGTCGGGGCCGCGGCGGTCTGGACCGGCGGCGTCGTCGCGCTTGCCGCGGTCCTGGCAGCGAGACGACGACGAGGGGACGATCCCAGCCTGGTCGTCGGCCGGTTCTCCGTGGCGGCCACCGGTGCCGTCGCCCTGGTCGGCGTCGCCGGCAGCGCGCTCGCGTTCGTGGAGCTCGACTCGATCGGGCAGCTCCTCACCGGGGGCTACGGCCGCGTGCTGCTCGGCAAGCTCGCCATCGTCGCGGCTGTGGCCGCAGTGGGCGCGTTCAACCACACCCGGCTGGTGCCCGCCATCGTCGGGGGCGACCAAAGAGCCGCCGCCCGCATGCAACGCACCATGCGGATGGAGCTCGCCCTGTTCCCCGTCGCCATCGCGCTCACCGCGATCCTCGTGCGGATGTCGCCATGAGCCGCGTCATGAGCGCGCTCGAGCAGCTGCTCCGTCGCAGCCCCCTGTGGGTACCCGTACGGGACCTGGCCCGTCAGGTCCTGGGACTGCTCGCCCGCATCGGGCTGAGGCAGGGCGAGGCCGCCATCATCGACCAGTCGCAGGGCTACTGGACCCGTGAGGCGCTCACCGCGCCGAACATGTTCCACTGGCGCGGCGAGGAGGGCATCGGTGATGACGCCTTCGACCGGATCGGCGCGGACAACGCAGCGCGCTTCCTGCGCTTCGCCGCTGCGCTCGACTTCCCCACGACCGACCTGACCATCCTCGAGTGGGGCTGCGGTGGCGGTGCCAACCTCCGGGCGCTCGTGCCACACGCGGCAGGCCTGTACGGCGTCGACGTGAGCCCGGAGTCCCTGGCCCACGCCGAGCGCGAGCTCGCCGGTGCCGGCCCGCCGTTCACCCCGGTGCTGGTGACGGTCGCCGACCCCGAGGCAGCGCTCGCGGCGGTCACCGACCCCATCGACCTGTTCGTGTGCGTCAACGTCATGGAGCTGGTCCCGGGTCCCGAGTACGGCGAACGCATCCTGCGGATCGCCCAGCAGGTGCTCCGCCCCGGCGGCATGGCGCTGATCCAGATCCGCTACTCCACCGGCGGCGTCCGCACCCGGTCGATGCGGGCGTTCTACCGGCTGGATCCGGCTGGCGTCACGACGTACGGCATCGATCAGTTCTGGAAGCTCTGCGAGACGCACGGCCTGACCCCGCACCTGCTGGCGCTCGAACCCGAGGAGCAGGTCATCGGTGACCGCTACGCCTACTACGCGCTCACTGCCACGGACCGACCGCTGGGTCGCGCGGAGGCAGCGTCATGACCGCACCCGGCAGGTGCATGTCGAAGCGCGTCCTCCCACTCGATGACCACGACCGGGTCAGCGGTACCGGCGGGGGTGCCGCGGGTCGTCACTCAGGAGCGTGACCCTCAGCGGGTCGTGTCAGGTGGGCGTCGATCGCCGCCTCCAGCTGCTGGAGGGTGGGGGAGCCGGCCGGTCCGTCCGGGGTCGAGTAGATCCGGCACGACAGGCTGGGGGCCTCGCCGGAGGCGAACGGGTCCCGGCCGTCCAGCAGGATGGTCGGGGAGCCGCGCAGCCCGACGGCCTGGGCATCCTCGGCCGTGGCGACGATGCGGTGCTGGACCCGCAGACCGCGTGCTGCCGCCAGCCGCTTCAGGTGGGCGTCAGCGGTCGTCCAGTTCGGGCAACCGTCGAAGTACAGCAGCTCGACGTCCATGTGGCGTGTCCTTCCAGGGCGGCGTCTCGGTTGATCTGAGACCACCGTACGTGGCCCGGTCCTGAGTCTGATCTGTGCAGGCCGGCATCCTCGACATCGGCACCTGGACGCGCCGATAGGCTGCCGCTGATGCGCTACGACACCCCGGTCATCGACCTGGACGCAGACAGCCGCGAACGGATCGGCGGTGCTCCCGCGGGCGTGGACCTGCCGGACTGGCCGACCAGCAGCAGGTGCGGGCAGCCGATGACGTTCTTCGCCCAGTTCGCCCACCACCCCGAGCGGCTCGACCTGGGCGCACCTGACCGATACCTGCTGTTGTTCCAGTGCGAGCGCGCGCACCCC
>JBFKGB010000275.1:0-5079 GCA_041633535.1 Euzebya sp.
GGCGGCGGCCTCGGCGACCTTGCGCGCCAGGTAGGCGGCGCGCTCAGCGTCCTCCTCGTCCAACAGGGTGGGCCGGGCGAACACGGCCTGCTCGATGCGGGGCATGGCGGCCTTGGCGAAGTCGCCCAGCACGCTGGGGTCGGTGGGGACCTCGCGCCAGGCCAGCGGCTGCAGGCCGAAGCGGGTCAGCGCGGCGTCGACGGTGTCGCGGGTCCGCTGGCGTGCCGCGTCGCCGTCGGAGGTGTCGGTGGCGTCCAGGAAGCACATGGCCGCGCCCAGACGGTCGGCGTCGACGTCGGTGCCGACCGCGGTGGCGAGGAAGCGCGTGGGGAGGGGGATCAGCAGGCCCGCACCGTCACCCGACCGTCCGTCGGCGGCCACGGCCCCGCGGTGGAGCACGCCCGCCAGCCCGCCGAGTCCGTCGGCGATGATCTGGTGGCTGGCGGTCCCGCCGGCGTCGGCGACCATGCCGATGCCGCAGGCGTCGTGCTCGAATCGGGGGTCGTACAGGCCGGGCATGCTGCTCCTCGTCGTCGCGTGGTGGGGTGCCCCACAGGCGGCGATCCGTGCCTGGAACAGGGAACGGCGCCGCCGCTGGGGGCGAGCGCCGTTGCTCAGTCGACTGCAGCCTACCAGCGCCCTGCAGGGGCCCGCGCCAGCAGGGACCTTCGGCCCTGGTGGGGTCACGGTGGGGCGTCCTACGGTCCGTACATGAACGTCGTGGACCGTCTTGCTGCGTGCTGTGGGGTCGACGGGTCGGTGTGGGCCACCGTCGGTGTCGGGGTCGTCTACCTGCTGCTGGTCGGCTACGCCCGCCGGCAGATGGTGCGTGACCCGCTGCGGGCCTACCTGCGGACCCAGTTCGACGGCTACGAGCGTGACCTGCGCGCCAGCGACCGCCCTGGCTCGGACGAGCTCGCCGAGGCGTTGCGCGGGCTGTCGGCGCAGCTGGAGGGGCGGACCGTGGCCTGGCGCGGCGCCGCCGACACCGCGGCCGGTGAGCTGCGGGTCCAGGCGCTGGCACACCTGGCCGCCGTCGGCGACGACGCGACCGTGCGCATGCGTGCGGCGCTGCTGCACGCCGACCTGGCCGCCGTCGACGACGCCTCGCCCCTGCTGGCGCCGCTGCGGACCGTCGCGGACGGTGGACCGGTGGACGAGGGGACCCGGCTGCTGCTGTCGGAGGTCACCACCAGGCTGCAGGCGCCGCACGAACGGTCACTGCTGCTGCAGCTCCGGGCCCACCGCAAGGCGGCGTGGCTGGTGTCCAGCGGGGTGTTCCTCGTCATCGTGGTCGCGTGGACCCTCGGCTCGCCGCTGGTCATGGCCGCGGGTGCGCTGGGTGCGTTCGTCAGCCGGCTGCTGCGCTTCGTGACCAGGGACGACGCCTCGGGCGACGAGCGGCTGCTGAACCGCCTGCCGTGGACGGCCCTGATGGCCGGGCCGGTGCTGGGTGCGCTGGCCGCCTACGGCGGCGTGCTCCTGATCGAGCTGCTGGTCGGGTTCGGTGTCCTCGGCGAGACGTTCGCCGGCGTCACCCGCACGGTGACCGACGGTGCGATGACCGAGGTGACGCTCGCCATCGCCTTCCTGTTCGGCTTCTCCGAGCGGCTGCTGGACCGGGTGGCGACGACCGCGGGCGACACCGTGGCGGCCGAGGAGCCTGCCGACCCCTCGCCGCCGCCCGCGGTGCCGCCGGTGGTGCAGAGCGATGAGAGCGGGACCGTCGGGGGCCAGGACGAGGTGGTCGATCTGGCGGACGCCAACACCACGCAGCCGGTCGGCGGGGGTCAGCCCGGCCGGCGGTAGTGCCGGGGACCCATCGCGTCGGCCACCAGCTGCGGGAGCTGGGCGACCAGCTGGGTGCCGGCGTCCCCAGGGCAGGCGGTGTGGGACATCGTGCGGTGGCCGGTGATGGTCGGGGTCTGCACCTGGGTGCCCGCCGGGTGACGGTTGGACCCGCGGCTGACGAACGTCGTCTGCCCGAGGGGGTCAAGGCCCTCGCGGTGGCACAGCCAGGCCGTCAGGTCGACCAGGGCCTGCTGGGCCTCGGGTGTGGGCGGGGTGGTCCGGTGGTCACCGAGCAGGCAGCACAGCACCGCGTGGCCCTGGCTGCCCCCGGTCGCGTCGCCGCGCACGACACGGTCCACGGAGCCCTCCCGCCCCTCCCACACGGTCCCGAACCGGGCGACCAGCAGGTTGTAGGCGATGTCGGGCCAGCGCTTCTGCGGCCCGGTGTGGAAGGCCCTGATCCCGTCCAGGATGCCGGGCACCTGCTCGGGCCGGTAGCCGTCGGGGCCGGCCGTGTGGTGGACCAGGACGAACCGGACGTCCTCCTCGACGGTCAGCGGGCCGGTCGGGGGCGCGCTGGCCCACTCCGCCCGCCGGCGGATCTGCGGCGTCGTCGCAGCGGCCGCCGCCGGCCCGCCCAGCCCCGCGGTGGTCAGCATCGCCGCCGCCGTGCAGCCCAGGAAGGTCCGTCGGTCCATGCCTGCGCAGCCTAGGGGCTGCCGAGCGCCCAGCCCGCCCCTCCCGCCCGTTGGGTCCACCTAGCCGCGTTCACCTGGGCCTGCGGTTCGCCCAGAGGTGCGAAGGCGCTGGTCGGCGGCGCCCTCTCGACCCACCCGGGCCGACCTGACCGGGGTCACTGGGTCGAGAGGGCGGGGGAGGCAGGCGGGCCAAGGGGCCGAGGGCGGGGGAGGCGGACGGGCCGCCCCGGCTACGTCGGCAGGGGGCAGCCGAAGCCGGTGTACCAGTCGCTGAGGACGGCCGGTCGGGGCAGCACCGCGCGCTCGAACCGGGCGCCGGGGACCGCGACCTGCTCGACGTCCTCGGGCGGGATCGTGTCGTCGTAGGTGAGGATGTCCACGCCGCGCTGGTAGTCCGCGGTCAGGATGGTGTCGTCGTCCATCCAGTAGGCCGCCGAGGTCGACCCGCCGGCGGGGATCAGCCAGCCGGTCTCGGTGATGGCGCCGGTGCCGGGGGCGACGTCCAGGAAGCGGACGCCGTACTCGTACCAGCCGATGGCCAGCAGGCCGCCGTCGCGGTAGTCCCCCGGCTGGGTGGTGAACCAGTGGGTGCAGAACTGGCTGTAGGCCGAGCCGCCGTCGACGAAGGTGCCGGGCTCGGGGCGGTACTCGTCGCCGTGGCCGGCGGCGGGGTCGAACGTCATGCGGACCATGCCCGCGTCCGGCGCGGTGTCGGGGGCGATCGTCCAGTCCATCGTCATGAACGCGCCGTCGTTCTTGTCACAGGCGGGCCCCAGCGACCCGGTCTCGCCGCCGACCAGGACGAAGTCGTCGAAGGCGTCCCAGTCCGGCTCCCACCCCTCCGCCGCAGGGTCTTCAGGGTCGACCGGCAGGTCGCCGTGGTAGGGCCACAGGTTGGCGTGGATGAACCGGTTGTCGGTGAACGTGCCGACGCCGATGACCTGCGGCGTGGCCGGCGTGGTGCGGACGTCCAGCAGGAACATCGGGTTGGAGGAGGTCAGCAGGATGCCCGGCACGACCTCGGTCACGTCATGGGTGCCGGCCTTGAAGGCGTGGCCCTGCGCCCTGACGGCGTCGTCCCACTCGCCGATGTCCTTGGGGTTGCGCGGGTCGGTCAGGTCGATGACCGACCCGGCCGAGCCGTAGGCGTAGGTGCAGTCGCGGGCGCACTCGAAGGTGTGCTCGTCCATGCCCGGGAGGGTCCCGATGACCGTGGGCTGTCCGCCCAGGTTGTCCTCCAGCGACACGTCGACGACGTTCAGGCGGATCGAGGGGGTCAGGTCGCCGAACTGCCCGACCAGGGCGATCTCGCCGTTGGAGGGGACGTCCTCCTCGGTGAAGTAGTACTGCTGCGGGATCGGCACGAAGCCCTGCGGGACCGGCAGGGAGGGGTCCGAGACGTCGTAGACGGTCAGCCCGTTGGAGTCCGTCACCAGCAGCTGGTCGCCGTTGACCCGAGCGCCCGCGGTCCCGGAGTTGACCGGGATGTTGGCCTCCAGGTTGGTGTTGGAGGTGCCGAACCAGCCCGGCCCGACCGTCCCGATCAGCGGACCGGCGGACGCTGACTGGGTCGAGGCGAGGGCGACCAGCCCGACCATGAGCAGACCGATGGAGCGCACGCGCAGCAGTGTCATGTGCGGTCCTTTCGCCGCGGCCCGGGTGCGTTCCTGCACCCACCGCGCCCCGAGGAACCTGGGGACGGTGGCAGGAACCGCGCGGTCGACCCCCGAAGTGACCGGGTAGACCCCGATACCTGGAGCCATCCCCATGCGTTCACGTACCAACCTCCTCCTGCTGGCAGCCCTTGCGCTGTCGGTGGCGTGGACCTCTGCCACCTACTCGCCCGTCGCCCCGCGAGACCTGAAGGCGGAGTTCGCGTTCGCCGGTGTCGCCGACTACTCGGACGAGGCGCTGGCGGCCCTTGAGACCACCGCGGTCGGCCTGCCCTGCACCACCGAGGTCGGCACGCTGCCCGGCGTCGACGACGGCAACGGCAACACGGGCCTGTCGGGCCCGTACCCGTGCACGAACGTCGGCCTGCAGGCCCTCGTGCCACTCGCCCAGCTGGGTGGTGGCGCCGGCAACGACAGCTGGGGCTGGGAGGACCCCGAGTCCGACCCCGAGGACCCGTTCCGCGTGGCCATCATGGGCACCGGCGTCGGCACCGCCTTCGTGGACGTCTCCGACCCCACCGTGCCCGTCGTCCTGGGCACCGTCGCGCAGGCTGGCAGCGCGACCCGCGGCGCCAGCGGCGCGCTGTGGCGTGACGTCAAGGTCAACGACGACCACGCCTTCATCGTCAGCGAGCGCGGCGGCGGCATGCAGGTCGTCGATCTGACCCAGCTGCGCGACCTGCGCGGCACCCCGGGCACCGACCAGCTCGACGTCCTGACCACGTACACGGGGGAGGGCGCGGACAGCAACTTCCACAACATCGTGATCAACGAGGACACCGACCGCGCCTACTTGGTCGGCGGCACCTTCAGCGGTGGCCTGCACATCCTGGACATCGCCGACCCCGCCAACCCCCGCTTCATCGGCGCCTACCCCGGGGATGGCTACACCCACGACGCCCAGTGCGTCGTCTACC
>JBFKGB010000276.1:0-5056 GCA_041633535.1 Euzebya sp.
CCCTCAGCAGCTGTCTTCCCTCCTGCGGTGCTCACTGCAACATGGGGCTGCTCGCGCCGCCCCTCAGCAGCTGTCTTCCCTCCTGCGGTGCTCACTTCGTTCCGCTCCTCGTCAGTCCAGACACCCGCGGGCGTCGCTGCGCTGCCCAGGTTCCGCTCCTCGTCAGTCCAGACGCCCGCGGGCCGCCTTGCGCTCGCCATCTCCTGAAAACGATCCGCGTCAGTCCAGACACCCGCGGGCGTCGCTGCGCCGCCCCTGTTCCAGCGTTCGGCAGTCCGGACACGAGGGGCTAGACGTTGCGGCGGTACTGGCCGCCGACCTCGAAGAAGGCGTTGGTGATCTGGCCGAGGGAGCAGTGACGGACCGCCTCCATCAGGGCGGCGAAGGTGTTGCCGCCCTCGACGGCGACGCGCTGGAGCTCGGCCAGCGCGGCCTCTGACTGGTCTGCGTGGGCCGACTGGAAGGCGCGGACGCGGTCCAGCTGGGACTGCTTCTCCGCCTCGGTGGCGCGGGCCAGCTCGACCGTGGGCAGGTCCTCTGCCTCGGCCTTGGACGGCAGGAAGGTGTTGACGCCGATGATGGGGAGCGACCCGTCGTGCTTGCGGTGCTCGTAGGTCATCGACTCGTCCTGGATCTTGCCGCGCTGGTAGCCGGTCTCCATCGCGCCGAGGACGCCGCCACGATGGGAGATGCGCTCGAACTCCAGCAGCACGGCCTCCTCGACCAGGTCGGTCAGCTCGTCGACCACGAAGGACCCCTGCAGCGGGTTCTCGTTCTTCGACAGCCCCCACTCCTGGTCGATGATCATCTGGATCGCCAGCGCCCGGCGGACCGACTCCGACGTGGGCGTGGTGACGGCCTCGTCGTAGGCGTTGGTGTGCAGGCTGTTGGTGTTGTCGTAGATCGCACACAGCGCCTGCAGCGTCGTGCGGATGTCGTTGAAGTGCATCTCCTGGGCGTGCAGGGACCGGCCGCTGGTCTGCACGTGGTACTTGAGCTTCTGCGACCGCTCACCCGCGCCGTAGCGCTCCTTCATCGCCACCGCCCAGATGCGACGGGCGACCCGGCCCAGGACGGTGTACTCGGCGTCCATGCCGTTGCTGAAGAAGAAGGAGAGGTTCGGGGCGAAGTCGTCGATGTCCATGCCGCGGGCCAGGTAGCTCTCGACGTAGGTGAAGCCGTTGGACAGCGTGAAGGCCAGCTGGCTGATGGGGTTCGCCCCCGCCTCGGCGATGTGGTACCCGCTGATGGACACGGAGTAGAAGTTGCGGACGTCGTGGTCGATGAACCACTCCTGGATGTCGGCCATGCACCGCAGGCTGAACTCGGTGGAGAAGATGCAGGTGTTCTGCCCCTGGTCCTCCTTCAGGATGTCGGCCTGGACCGTCCCGCGGACGTTGGCGAACGTGAACGCACGGATGTCGTCCATCTCGGCGGCGTCGGGCTCACGGCCCTCCTCCTGCCTGAACCGCTCGACCTGCTGGTCCAGGGCGGTGTTCAGGAAGAACGCCAGCAATGTGGGCGCCGGGCCGTTGATGGTCATCGACACCGACGTCGTCGGGTCGCACAGGTCGAAGCCGGCGTACAGCTCCTTCATGTCGTCCAGGGTCGCGATCGACACCCCCGACGTCCCGACCTTGCCGTAGACGTCAGGACGCTCCTCGGGGTCCCGGCCGTACAGGGTCACGGAGTCGAAGGCGGTCGACAGCCGGGTCGCCGGCTGTCCCTCGGCCAGCAGGTGGAAGCGACGGTTGGTGCGGAACGGGTCGCCCTCCCCTGCGAACATCCGCGCGGGTGCCTCACCGTCGCGCTTGAACGGGAACACGCCGGCGGTGAAGGGGAAGCGGCCCGGCAGGTTCTCGCTGCGGAGGAACCGCAGCAGGTCGGCGTGGCCCTCGTAGCGGGGCAGCGCGACCCGCGGGACGTCGGTGCCCGACAGCGTGCGCTTCGTCAGCGGGACGCGCAGCTCCTTGTCGCGGACGGTGAAGACGTACTCCTCGCCCGAGTAGTCCTCGACCGTCTGCGCCCAGGACGCCAGCAGCTCACGGTTCTCCTGGTCCAGCTCGGCGGCCAGGGTCTCGGACAGACGGTCGACCTCGTCGGCCCCCTCCCCCGCCTCGAGCAGCCGCGACGTGGTGTTCACCGCCTGCAGACGCCCCGCGATGGTCGCCTGCTGACGGGTGCGGGTGTGGTAGCCGCGGACGGTCGCGGCGATCTCGGCCAGGTAGCGCTCGCGGTCCCCCGGCACGATCGTGGACAGACCGCTGGAGTACCGGACGTCGACGGGGGCGATGGCCCCGCCGCCCTCGGGCAGCCCCTTGGCGGTCAGCTGGGTCCTCAGCTCCTGGTACAGCGCGGTGACGCCGTCGTCGTCGAAGCGGGCCGCCGACGTGCCGAACACGGGCATCTGCTCCCACGGCGTCCCGAAGGCCTCACGGTTGCGGACCATCTGCTTGGCGACGTCGCGCAGCGCGTCCTCGGCACCGCGGCGCTCGAACTTGTTGATCGCCACGACGTCGGCGAAGTCGAGCATGTCGATCTTCTCGAGCTGGCTGGCGGCGCCGAACTCGGGCGTCATGACGTACAGCGACACGTCGGCGTGCTCGACGATCGCTGCGTCACCCTGACCGATGCCGGGCGTCTCGACGATGACCAGGTCGTAGCCGGCGGCCTTGCAGGCAGTGATCACCCCCGGGAGGTTCTCGGGGACCTCTGCACCGGCGGTGCGGGTCGCCAGCGACCGGAACATCACGCGGCCCGGCTCGATGGTGTTCATGCGGATGCGATCACCCAGCAGGGCCCCGCCGCCACGACGACGCGTCGGGTCGATCGCCAGCACGGCGATGCGCAGCTTGTCCTCGTGGTCACGACGGATGCGACGCACCAGCTCGTCGGTCAGGGAGGACTTGCCCGCCCCGCCCGTCCCGGTGATGCCCAGGACCGGCACGGCACGGTCCACGTCAGCGAGCCAGCCGGGGACGACCCCGGCCTGCAGCTGGGTGATGGTGCGGGCCAGGGCGTGGTCGTCACCGGTCATGACCGCGTCGGCCGACGCACCCTCGGTGGTCAGGTCGGTGTCGCAGGCCTTGATGATCAGGTTGATCATCCCCGGCAGGCCGAGGGTCTGGCCGTCCTCGGGGCTGAAGATCCGCGCCACGCCCCGGCTGTGCAGCAGGTCGATCTCCTCCTGCACGATCACCCCGCCGCCCCCGCCGTAGACCTTGATGTGGCCGGCCCCCTTCTCGCGGAGGGACTCCACCAGGTAGGTGAAGTACTCCACGTGCCCACCCTGGTAGGAGCTGACCGCCACACCCTGCGCGTCCTCCTGGATGGCGGCGGTGACGACCTCGGCGACGGAGCGGTCGTGGCCCAGGTGGATGACCTCCGCCCCCTGGCTCTGCAGCAGCCGCCGCATGATGTTGATGGCGGCGTCGTGGCCGTCGAACAGGCTGCCCGCCGTGACGATGCGGACGGGGTTGACGGGGACGTGCAGCTCGGCCACGGGGTCTGCTCCTAGGACGTCGGATAGTAGGACTTCCTATGGTCGGGCGGGGCCGGCTGCCTGTCAACCCGGCCATGGGGTAGCGTCCGGAGGCCATGAGCGATCTCCTGCGCACGGCCATGGACCGCATGCGGGCCGACGGGGTGGCCGAGGCGGCCGTCCGGACGTTCGCCGAGCACCACGCCCGGCTGACCGCCGGCGAGGGCGGCGTGGTGCCCGAGTCCTCGATCAGGCCGGTCGGGTCGCTGCCGGACGCCGAGGCGCTGCCGGACACCGGCGGCGTCGATGCGGACCTGCTGGCGGCGACCGTGGTGATCAAGCTGAACGGGGGCCTGGGGACCAGCATGGGCATGACCGGGCCCAAGTCCCTCCTGCCCGTCAAGGACGGCCTGTCCTTCCTCGACATCACCGCCCTGCAGGTCCGCGACCTGCGACGGCGCACCGGGGTGGCGGTCCCGCTGGTGCTGATGGACAGCTTCGCCACACGCGGGCCGTCGCTCGAGGCGCTGTCACGGCATCCCGACCTGGCGGTGCCCGACATCCCCGCGGACTTCCTGCAGAGCCGCGTCCCCAAGCTGCGGGCCGACGACCTGACGCCGGTCGACTGGCCTGCCGACCCCGACCTGGCGTGGGCGCCACCCGGGCACGGCGACCTGTACGCCGCGCTGCAGGGCGACGGTGTCCTGCAGCGCCTGCTCGATGCCGGCCGCCGCTACGCCTTCGTCGCCAACGCCGACAACCTGGGCGCGACCCTGGACCCGCGGATCCTGTCGTGGTTCGTCGCCGAGGACATCCCGTTCCTGATGGAGGTGGCCGACCGGACCGCCGCCGACCGCAAGGGCGGCCACCTGGCGTGCCGGCCCGACGGCAGCCTGGTCCTCCGCGAGATCGCCCAGACGCCGCCCCCCGACCTGGATGCCTTCCAGGACGTCGACCGTCACCGCTTCTTCAACACCAACAGCCTGTGGCTGGACCTGCGCGCGATCCAGGCGCTGCTGCGTCAGCGCGACGGTGTGCTCGGCCTGCCGATGATCATCAACCGCAAGACCGTCGACCCGACCGACCCGAGCTCGACGCCGGTCATCCAGCTGGAGACGGCGATGGGCGCCGCCATCGACGTGGTCGAGGGCGCACGGGCCCTCCGGGTCCCGCGGACCCGGTTCGCCCCGGTCAAGACGACCGATGACCTGCTGGCGCTGCGGTCCGACGCCTACGTCCTGGACGGCGACGGCACCGTGCGGCTGGCGCCCGGGCGGACCACGGCACCGCTGATCACGCTGGACCGCACCCACCACCGGCTGGTGGCCGACTTCGAGGCCCGGTTCCCGGCGGGCCCGCCCTCCCTGCGCGCCGCACGGTCGCTGACCGTGCACGGCGACGTCCGGTTCGGTGCCGACGTGGTGGTCGAGGGCGACGTCGTCGTGACCGCCGACGGTGACGGGCAGACCGTGGTCGAGGACGGCTCGACCCTGCGCGGCTGACCGCCGGACGACCGCGCGTCAGCGCCAGGCGAAGACGGGCTTCTCGACGGTGTCGACACGGGTGTGGCGGCCC
>JBFKGB010000277.1:0-5051 GCA_041633535.1 Euzebya sp.
GACGCCCTGCTCGATCGCGCGCTTGGCGTCGACCTCGACGGCCGTCTCGGCCCCGCCGATCAGGGTCGACCGCATCCCGGCGGCGACCAGCTCCTCGTGCAGCCCCGACACCGACTCCTGCCCCGCGCACAGCACGACGTGGTCCACCGACAGGGTCCGCTGCTCCTCGTGGTCGGCGCCCAGGCTGATGTGCAGCCCCTCCTCATCGATCCGGTCGTAGCGGACACCGCCCAGCATCGTGACGCCACGCCGCTTGAGCGTCGCCCGGTGCACCCATCCCGAGGTCTTGCCCAGATCGCGCCCGTGTCCGGAGTCACGCCGCTGCAGCAGGTAGACGGTCCGCAGCGGCGGCAGGGGCTCGGGCTCGCCGACACCGCCGTCCGCCTGCTCGGGGTCCGTCACGCCCCACTCGGCCATCCACTCCTCGAGGTCCTGCGGCTCGCCCACCACACCGGGATGGGTCAGCAGCTCGCAGACGTCGAACCCGATGCCGCCCGCCCCGATCACGGCGACGTGGTCCCCCACCTCGACCTCGCCGCTGACCACCTGGTCGTACCGCACGACCTCGGGTCGCTCCACGCCGGGGATGGCGGGGATGCGCGGGCGGACACCGGTGGCGACGACGACCTCGTCGAAGCCCTCGTCGGCCAGCTGGGCCGCGGTGACGGTGGTCCCCAGCCGCAGGTCCACACCGGTCCGCTCGATCTGCCGGCGGTAGTAGCGCAGCGTCTCGGTGAACTCCTCCTTGCCGGGCACCCGCATCGCCAGGCGGAACTGGCCGCCGATGTCGTCCGCAGCCTCGAACAGCGTGACGTCGTGGCCCCGCTCGGCCGCGGTGATCGCCGCCGACAGGCCCGCCGGTCCGGCGCCCACGACCGCGACACGACGTGACCGTCCGGTCGGCGTGATCACCAGCTCCGTCTCGTGCCCCGCCCGGGGGTTGACCAGGCAGCTGGCCCGCTTCCGCTGGAACACGTGGTCCAGGCACGCCTGGTTGCAGGCGATGCAGGTGTTGATGTCCTGGGGCGTGCCGGCCTCGGCCTTGCGCACCCAGGCGGGGTCGGCCAGGAACGGCCGGGCCATCGACACCAGGTCGGCGTCGCCCCGCTCGAGGATCGCCTCGGCCACCTCGGGCATGTTGATGCGGTTGCTGGCCACCACCGGGACGTCCACGTGGGGACGTAGCTTCGCCGTCACCCAGGTGAAGGCCCCGCGCGGCACGGACGTCACGATCGTGGGGATGCGTGCCTCGTGCCAGCCGATGCCGGTGTTGATGATGCTCGCCCCGGCCTGCTGGACCTCCTTCGCGAGGGCCACGACCTCCTCCCACGACTGGCCGCCCCTGACCAGGTCCAGCATCGACAGCCGGTAGATGAGGATGCCGTCGGGTCCCATCGCCTGGCGGACCGCAGCGACGACCTCGACGGCCAGACGTCGGCGGTTCTCGGGGGAGCCGCCCCAGCGGTCGGTGCGCCGGTTGGTACGAGGGGCCAGGAACTGGTTGATCAGGTAGCCCTCGGACCCCATCACCTCGACACCGTCGTAGCCGGCCTCGCGGGCCAGCTCGGCGGACCGGGCGTAGTCCGCGATCGTGCGCTCGACCTCACGACCCAGCATCGCCCGGGCGGGGAACATCGAGATCGGTGACTTCCCCCACGACGCGCTGACGGCGAACGGGTGGTAGCTGTAGCGGCCGGCGTGCAGCAGCTGCAGGGCGATCTTCGCGCCGCCGTCGTGGGCGGCCCGGGTGACCGGGCGGTGCCGGCGGGCCTCGCGGTCGTTGGTCATCTTCCCCGCGAGGGGCAGCAGCCAGCTCGTCCTGCTGATGCCGAACCCGCCGGTGACGATCAGGCCCACGCCCCCCTCGGCCCGCTCGGCGTAGAACGCCGCCAGCTTGCCCAGGTCGTTGCGGTCGTCCTCCAGCCCCACGTGCATGGACCCCATCAGCACACGGTTGCGCAGGGTCGTGTGCCCCAGGTCCAGGGGCTGCAGCAGGTGGGGGTATCGCGTGGTCATGCCCCCACTGTGCCCGCTCAGGTGCCGCAGAAGGTCTGGTAGGCCGCCTCGAACGCCGGAGGGGCGGGGTCGGCGTACGCCTGGCTGCCCGGCCGGTGTCGGTACGGCTCGGTGACGTGGGACAGCAGGGCCTCGTAGGGGCCCATGTCCCCGGCCACGGCGGCGGCCAGCGCCTGCTCGACGAGGTGGTTGCGGGGCACGTACACCGGGTTGACGGCGTCCATCCCGTCGGCGACGACCGTCAGGGGTCGCCCGTCCTCCGCCAGCCGTGCCAGCCACCGCTGCCGCCACCCCTCCAGCGCCCGTCCCCCGGCGGGCGACCCGTCGCGCAGACCGGCGGCCAGCGCACGGAAGGTGTGGGTGTGGTCCAGGGCGTCCTCGGTCATGGCGACCGGCAGGTCCGCCAGCAGGGCGGTGTCGTCCTGCCGCTGCTGCCGCAGCCCCAGCTTCGTCGCCATCCCACGTCGCCAGTGCGCCTCGTAGCGCTCCTCGAACGACAGCAGCACCGCGGTGGCCTGCTCGACCGCCTGCGGCGACCCGACCGTCATCAGTGGCAGCAGCGTCTCGGCCAGCCGGCTGAGGTTCCAGCGCATGACCGGCGGCTGGTTGCGGTAGGCGTACCGACCAGTCCGGTCGATGGAGCTGTACACGGTGTCGGGGTCGTGACGGTCCATGAACGCGCAGGGGCCGTAGTCGATCGTCTGCCCCGAGATGGTCACGTTGTCGGTGTTCATCACCCCGTGGATGAAGCCGACCAGCATCCATCTGGCCACCAGCGACGCCTGGGCGTCCACGACCGCCTGGAGCAGCGCCAGCGCCGGGTCCGCCGCCTGGGCCGCTGCCGGGTGGTGACGCTGGATCGCGTGGTCGGCCAGCCGCCGCAGGACCTCAGGGTCGGCAAGGCGCGCGGCGTACTCGAAGGTCCCGACGCGCAGGTGGCTGGCGGCCACCCGCGTCAGCACCGCACCCGGCAGCGGCCCCGCCTCGCGCATGACCGTCCCGCCGGTCGCCACGACCGCCAGCGCCCGCCCCGTGGGG
This sequence comes from Euzebya sp., assembly GCA_041633535.1. Taxonomy (GTDB): domain Bacteria; phylum Actinomycetota; class Nitriliruptoria; order Euzebyales; family Euzebyaceae; genus Euzebya. The sequence continues at coordinate 3,055 of JBFKGB010000277.1, forward strand.
ATGCCTAGGGCGTGCATCGCCTCGCTGATCAGGTGCTCGCGCAGCATCGCGCCGAGGGTGGCCAGGCCGTCCCCGCCACGGGCGAACGGGGTGCGACCCGAGCCCTTCAGGTGCAGGTCCTGCAGGCCGCCGTCCGGGCCGGCCAGCTCGCCCAGCAGCAGCGCCCGGCCGTCGCCCAGCCGTGGCGACCACCCGCCGAACTGGTGGCCGGCGTAGGCCATCGCCACGGGCCGGGCCCCCTCGGGCAGACGGGTGCCGGTCAGCAGCCCCAGGCCGTCGGGCCCGCGCAGGGCGTCGACGTCCAGTCCCAGATCGGCCGCCAGCGGCTCGTTCAGCAGCACCAGCGACGGGTCGGGTGGGACGGTGGCCACCCACGGCAGCGTCAGCTCGGGCAGCTGATGGTGCAGCTCGTGCCGCAGGTCCGGGGAGCGCCCTGTCATCGCGTGTCCCGGATCCGCGCGGCCTTGCCCGCGGACCGTGGGATCGTCTGCGGCTCGACCACCTCGACGGTGGCGGTGACGCCGACGACGTCCTTCAGCCGTGCCGCCAGCCGGCTGCCGTCCGGCGCGGCGGCGTCCGGTCGCCGCTCGACCCGGACGGTCAGCTGGTCCAGACGGTCGGGGCGGGACAGCACGCACTCGAAGTGGGGGCTCAGCCCCTCCTCCCCCAGCAGCACCGCCTCGACCTGTGACGGCAGGACGTTGACCCCCCGCACGATCATCATGTCGTCGACGCGGCCGGCGACCTTGTCCATCGTGCGCATCGGGCGCACGCGTCCGGGGCGCAGGGCGGTCAGGTCACCCGTGCGGTAGCGGATGACCGGGAGCGCCTGCTTGGTCAACGACGTCAGCACCAGCTCGCCGGTCTGCCCGTCCGGCAGGACCTCGCCGGACTGCGGGTCCACGACCTCGGGGTAGAAGTGGTCCTCCCACACGTACAGGGCGCCCTTGTCGTCCACGCACTCGTTGGCCACCCCCGGGCCGATGACCTCGGACAGGCCGTAGATGTCGACGGCGTGGATGCCGAAGGCGTCCTCGATCTCGGACCGCATCGCCTCCGTCCACGGCTCGGCACCGAAGATCCCGACCTGCAGCGAGGTGCCGCGCGGGTCGAGGCCCTGGCGGGTGAACTCGTCCAGCAGCGCCAGCATGTAGGACGGCGTCACGCAGATCGCCTGGGCACCGAGGTCGCGGATCAGCTGGACCTGTCGCTCGGTCTGCCCGCCCGAGGCGGGGACCACGGTGCAGCCCAGCTGCTCCGCGCCGTAGTGCAGCCCCAGGCCACCGGTGAACAGCCCGTAGCCGTAGGCGACGTGCACCACCCAGCCGGGCTGCACCCCGGCCGCGCGGAGGGACCGTGCGACGACCGTCGACCAGGTCGTGACGTCGTCGCGGGTGTAGCCGACGACGGTGGCGGCGCCGGTGGTGCCGGACGAGGCGTGCACCCGCACGACCTGCTCGCGGGGGACCGCCAGCCGGGCGAAGGGGTAGGCGTCACGCAGGTCCTGCTTGGTCGTGAACGGGAAGCGGGCGAGGTCTGCCAGACCGGTCAGGTCCTCGGCCCGGACCCCGTGGTCGGCGAACGCCTGGGCGGTCGCCGGGACACCCGAGGCCGCGTGGGCCAGCGACCAGCGCAGCCGCTGAAGCTGCAGGGCGTGCAGGTCGTCGACCGACCCGGACTCGACCGGGTCCAGGGCGTGCTGGGAGGACAACGACGGCAGGCTCATGGTCCAGATCCTAGGTGCCGTGCGGTGCCGTGGGGTGCCGTGCGGTGCCGTGCGGTGCCGTGCGGCGCCGTGCGGTGCGCTGCGGCTACCGGCGGAACGGGATCGACAGCAGGCCGCGGACGGCGGCGGCGGCCAGGTCCGCGAAGTCGAATCGGTCCCGCCACAGCACGATCCTCCCACCGCGCACCACGAACGTGCCGCACACCCAGAACCGCATCGCGAACCGGCCGCGTGACAGGGTGTCGACCCGCTCGGTCAGGACGACCTCGCC
>JBFKGB010000278.1:0-5038 GCA_041633535.1 Euzebya sp.
GCCCCGTTGCGGCCCATGACGGCGGTGGTGGTGCCGGCTGCCAGGCGCAGGTCAATGGGGAGCACTGCGGGCACGCCCCGGTGGGTCACGGCGATGCCGGTCGCGTGCAGTCCTGCGCTGTCCGCGGGCGCCGGACCCGGTGCGCTGTCGCCCGCGCTGGGATGGTGGTGGGCGGGTGCCGCCGTCGCAAGGCGGTCCCGCAGGCCGGGGGCGTGCCGGCGGGCGTCACGGATCGACAGGGGCAGCGGGTCCCAGCCGGCCAGGCGGCCCAGCTCCACGATCGGGGGGGCGACCGCCGCGGCGCGCATCATCGGGGCGGGGGCACCGTGGCGCACCGTCCCGTCGGAGCGGACCTCCACGATGCGGTCGGCGAACTGCACGATCCGTTCCAGCCGGTGCTCGGCCACGACCGCGGTGATGCCCAGGTCGTGGACCAGCTGGGCGATGGCGGCCAGCACGTCCTCCGCGGCACGGGGGTCCAGCGCCGACGTGGGCTCGTCCAGCACGAGCACCTGCGGGTGGGCCGCCAGGACCGAGCCGATCGCGACGCGTTGCTGCTCGCCACCCGACAACGCGTCCAGGGCGCGGTGGCGCAGCGGGTGCAGGCCCAGCAGGTCCAAAGTCTCCTCCACCCGTCGCCGCATCACGTCGGGATCCAGGCCCTGCTGCTCCATCCCGAACGCCAGCTCCCGCTCGACCGACTCGGCCACGAAGCCGGCGGCAGGCTCCTGCCCGACCCAGCCGACCAGGTCCGCCAGGTCACGGGGACGGTGGTCGGCGGTGTCGCGACCGGCGATGCTGACGCGACCGGTCAGGTGGCCCCCGGTGAAGTGGGGGACCAGCCCGCACAGCGTCCCCAGCAGCGTGGACTTGCCGGAGCCGGTCGGCCCGACCACCACGACCAGCTCGCCCTCCGGGATGTGCAGGTCGACGTCCCGCAGCGCAGGCGCAGCCGCACCGTCGTAGATGACGCAGACGCCCTCCAGGTCGATCACCGGGGGACCCCCGTCGACCCAGGACCGACGGCCCCTCCCGAGACGGTCCGGCCGTCTGTCCCCGTCGCCAGCGCCGCCGTGACGGCGGCGAGCAACACGGTGAGGGTCGGGACCAGCGGCAGCTCCGGCCACACCAACGGCAGCACCGACGGGAACAACGCGTCGCGCGACGTCAGCGGCCCGGCCAGCACGACGGCCATCGTGGCGACGCCCACGACCGCGATCGCGGTCTCCCTGCGACCCCAGCGGTCAGGCCGGTAGCGGGTCCGGCCCCCTCGCCGTCCGGTCAGGACGATCCCGACACCGACCAGCGCGACACCGGTCAGCACCGCGGGCGTGCCCAGCAGCGCCGGCGTGGTGCCGTCCAGCAGGCCGTAGGCGCCCACGCACAGCACGCACAGCCCACCGAGCAGGGTGGCCGCCCCAGCCGACGGATGACCCGTCCCGGCGGTGGTCGCCGGTGTCCGGCCGTAGCCCCGCACGTCCATCGCCGCAGCCGTCGCGATGGACCGGTCCAGCGCGTCCTCCAGCACCGGGACAAGGATCGTCGGCAGCGCACGAAGGCCACGGCGTGTGTCGCCACGCAGCCGACGGGCCCGACGGACCCGTCCGGCGCTGCGGACCAGCTGCGGCGCGATCGTCAGAGCCAGCACCACTGCGGTGCCAAGCTCGTACAGGGCGGCCGGGGTGCTGCGCAGCAGGCGGCGGGGGTCGGCCAGGACGTTGGCGGCGCCGACGCACAGCAGCAGCACCGCCAGTCGCAGCGCGTCGTAGACCGCTGCGAGCACACCCTCCAGCGTCACCGGACCACCAAGCCGGATGCCCGCGGCCAGGTCCGGCAGTGGCACCTCGGGGAGGATGAACAGCACGGTGCCCACGCTGCTGGCACCGAGCACGACGCGGAAGGCCACCCTGATGAGGACGACGGCCACGGCCAGCCACAGATACAGCCGGATGGACCGCAGGCCGTCCGGATCGTTGACGACGACGACCAGCAGGACGACGGCGACCAGGAGGCCCAGCAGCAGCGGGTTGGTCGTGCCGCTCGCCGCGCCGGCCAGACCGATCGCCCACACCCACCACGCGCCGGGGTGGACGACGTCGGCCGAGCGCACCACTACTCCTCCCGTCGTCTGGTGGCGACCACGGCAGCCGCACCCAGCGTGCCCAGCAGACCGGTGGCCACCACCGCGCCCAGGGGTGAGCCATCCTCCTGATCGACCTGCAGGCCCTCTGCCGGGAGGGACGGGACGGGCTCGTCGGCTGCGGTGCTGGACGTGGGGCGAGGGTCCAGCGCAGGCGCGGAGGCCCGCGGTGTGCGGTCGGGGGCACCGGCCAGGTCGATCGGACCCGCCGGGGGCGCCCCCTCCTCCTCGTCCCCGGTCCTGTCCGGGGCACCGGTCGCCACTGCGTCAGCGGTCGGGCTGGGCTCGGCACTGGCGCGCCGCGCGTCGCCGGCACCCGCAGACCCGGTTGCAGCGGCGTCGTCCGTCGGTCCCGGCGCGGCCGGTGGGCCAGCGGCATCGCCCTGCGGCTGGGCGGGTGGCGGTGGCTCCGGTGGTGGCGCAGCCTGCTCCGGTGCCGGTGCCGGTGCCGGCGTCGGCGTGGCAACGGGTGCGGGGGCGGGTGGCGCCGTCCGCGGTGCGGTGCTGTCGCTGCGTGTCGGGTCGGTGCTGAACGACCATCCCTCGACCGTCCCGGGCGGCGGCACACGGCTGCCCGCACCCGACCGGGCGTAGGTCCACGAGCCGCCGCGCTGGGCAGTCCAGTACGACCAGTAGGCGTCCGCAGGAGGCACGTCGGCGCAGTCCTCCTCAGCGGGGAGCCCCTCGATCCGGCACAGGAAGCCGGGACTGCTGGTCACGGTGCGGAAGCCGACCCCGGCCTTCGCCAGCGCGTCGAACCCGTCGGCAACCGGTCCCGGCGCACACGCCACGATCGTGCCGGCGCCCAGGGACTGGAAGTCCACGACGACCGTCACACCCGCATCGTCGGGGCAGGCCCCGGTCTGGGCTGAGGCCGCCGCGCTGGGGAGCCCCAGCAGCAGCGGTGCCGCCATCACAACCGACACGAGCAGCACGACCAGCGCCGCACGAGCGGCGCTGGTCGACCTGGCGACGGCGGTCAGCTGCACGACTCCCCGGTGATCGCGTCGGCGATGGCCAGGCTGGCGTCCGCGCCGACTGCGCTGGGACCGCCATAGACGACGGCTCGCTGCACATCCCCGCTGCACAGGTAGTCGATGACCACCTGCGAGGCCTGGTCGCGGGGGACGATCAGCAGCGGGCCGCCGAGCGCCGCGATGCTGACCCCGCCCGCAAGGGCGTCGGCGAAGTCGTCGTTGCGGGCGATCCCGACCACGGTCGGTGCGGGCCCGGCCGGGGCGATGCCGGACGTCCCGTCACCGTCACCGAACAGCACCTCGGCAACCCGCACCGCCGTGGCGTCGCGGGTCTGGCCGACGATCGGGACGGCGGCGGGGTGGGCCGCAGCGGCGGGGCCGCCGACGGCGATCTGCTCGAGGTCGCCGTTGGCGTCCAGGAACGCCTCCACCGCGGGGTGCGGGGTGCCGTCACCGGTCAGCAGCACCGCGGCGTCGGCCGACACCGCCGCAGCCGCCCCTGCCGACAGTGCGTCGGCGAACGCCGACCCGGTGGTGATCAGCACGCGCGTCAGCCCGCCGCGCAGGTCGGCGACCGCATCGGCGATGGCGGTGGCGGTGGTGAACCGGTCGGGACCGGCGACCCTGCGGACGGTGAAGCCGAGCTCCTCGACGGCGGTGACGACGTCCTCGTCCAGGGCGGCACGGCCGCCCAGCACGTACACGGTCGAGCCGGCGCCAACGGCACGGGTCAGCTCTGCGGCCACCTCACCGGGAAGCGCCGCCGACGTCGAGGTCAGCAGGGGCCCACCGGCTGCAGCCGCCAGCGGGGTCCCCGCCAGGGCGTCGGCGAACGCGTCCGCGCGGGTCAGGACCGCACCGGTTGCGCTGCTGTCAGGGAAGGCTGCCCTGCTGATCTGGATGGCGGTGTCGATGCGGTCGGCGCCGGCAAGGCGCTGGACGACCGACCCAGGGGGTTCCGTCGTCGGCGCGGAACCGTCGGAGTAGGCCCAGCCCTCGACGTCCCCAGGAGCGGGGTCGCTGGTGTCGGCGCCGACCTGGTAGCTGGTCCACGTGCCGTCGGCGTTGCCCGCGAAGTAGCCCCAGAACTGCCCCTCGAACGGCTGGTCGCAGGCGAGCTCGGGCATGCCCTCGATGGCACACACGAACTCACCGAAGTCGCTGGACTGGGTGATGACGTCGAAGCCCGCACCGCGGAGGGCGTCCAGGCCGCTGCCGGGATCGCCGGGCGCACAGCCCTGCAGGATCTCGCCGCCGTCGAAGAACGTCAGGTCGACGACGACCGTCACGCCTGCCGACACCGGCTCGCACGGACCCTCGGGACCGCCTGCCGGCGGGGTGATCTGTGGGAGTGCCGGCGCGCCGAATGCCAGGATCCCCTGGGTGGTGGCCAGCAGCAGCGAGCCGTCGGAGTCCGCGGTGAACCGGAACGCACCCGCCTCGGGCTGACCGTCGGGGATCTGCAGCGTGGTGATGAACGCCGCGCCGGCGTCTGCGGCCTCGCTCTCGCCGACGGCACGCAGCGCCTGCGCCGCCAGGCCGGTGGAGTTGGCGTTGTCCCCGAAGGACCCGTCGGCCGCCTGCTGATCGGCCAGCCACGCCACCGCCCCGTCGACGGCCGCGGTGATGTCGGCCTCGTCGGCACCCAGCAGCGCCTGCAGCACCAGTGCGGTGGTGTCGACGTCACCGCCGCCGGGCGTGGCGCACGCCAGGGAGATGCCGGCCGTCTCGGTCAGGCCGAAGGTCCAGCCACCGTCAGGGCAGCGACGGTCGACCAGCCACATGCGGCTGTCGGCGGCGACGCCGTCGGCGGTGGTCGCCAACGCCATCACGGCAAGGGCCTGGGTGAACACGCTCGCGTCGTCGAAGCGGCCGGCGTCGCCACCCTCGGTCTGCCGCAGCGCACGCAGCTGGGCGATCA
>JBFKGB010000279.1:0-5020 GCA_041633535.1 Euzebya sp.
ATCTGGCTCACCCACCCGGTGTTCCAGTGGTCAGCGGGTCAGTCGGGGATGACGATGGTGTCGGTGGCGCGGCCCGACAGCTCGGCGGTGTCCAGCTGGAAGCCGCTCCACCAGCGCACCTTGGTCGGTGTCAGCTTCTGCTGCGGGCCGGCCGCCGCGACGGTGCCGGACATCGAGACGCCGGCCACGTCGGTCGGCCGGAACCCCGGGTCGTGGTCGAGGACGACGGTGGTCGTCGCGCCGTCCGGCACGCGGGCCCCGGTGGGCAGGGACAGGGTGTAGCCCGCCCCCCAGACGGCCGGCATCAGACCCAGGTCACCGTCGACCTGCGTGGCCAGCACGACGCGGCGATCGCCCGAGAGCGTGCGGCGGATCTCGGGTGGCACCTCGGTGGGCAGGGCCGGCGCGATGCCCTTGCCGACGGCCGGGGGCTGCACCTCCTCCTGCGAGGTGACCGTGACCCGCACCAGGACCCGGCGGGCCGGCAGGAACCGGGCCGGGACCTTCGCGGCGTCCACGACGTAGCCCATCATCGACGGCGCGTTCTTCACCATCAGCGCCGCCTGGGCCGCAGCGAGGAAGCCCGAGTGCATCGCGAGCCCCAGCGGGTCCCCGGGGTGGAACACCCGGGCCCGGCCCCGCAGCAGACGGCCCGTCCCCTCATCCGTCAGCGGGGGGACGTACATCGCACAGGTGCCGTCGCGGCGCAGCGCCCGGGCCTTGACCGAGTCACCTGCGGTGCTGAACCAGATGTGCTGGCCGTCCCACCAGAACGCCATGGGGGTCATCAGGGGTACCTTGCGGCCGGGCCAGGCCAGCACAAGGCGCTTCGCGTCATCCAGCAATCGATCCATCCTGTCCACTCTGCCCGGCCGGCCCCGGAGGCACGCATGTCCGACACCCCGTTCGTCGCGTTCAACGTCCTGACCGTCCCCGAGCAGGCTCGGGCGACCCTCGAGGAGCGCTTCGCCAAGCGCGCCGGCGAGGTCGAGAAGATGGAGGGGTTCCGCCACTTCGAGCTGCTGCGGCCCGTCAGCGGGACCGACAGCTACCTGGTGTACACACGCTGGGAGACCAAGGCCCACTTCGACGCCTGGGTCGAGTCGATGCAGTTCAAGCAGGGCCACGCCCAGGCCGGCGGCGACGGGGAGAGCGAGCCACAGCGTCCGGCCGCGACCGGCTCGGAGGTCTGGACCTTCGAGGCCATCCAGATGGCCGACGGCCCCGCAGCGGACTGATCCGGCACGGGCGGCCGGTGCCGGCGCAGCACCTTCGGACACACTGGGAGCCGATGGACACCCTCACCTGCATCGCCGAGCGGCGGTCGGTCGCACGGCTGGTCGACCCCGCCCCCGACCCTGCACAGCTGCGCGTCCTGCTGCAGGCCGCCGTGGCCGCGCCGGACCACGGTCAGCTGCGGCCGTGGCGCTTCATCGTGATCACCGGTGACGCCCGCGCCCGGCTGGGCACGGTCTTCGCCGCCGCCCATGCCGAGCGCGAGCCCGGCGCCGACGCCGGTGCGCTGGAGAAGACGGCGGCCAAGCCGTTCCGCGCACCGATGATCGTGGCCGTCGTGTGCTCGCCGGTCAGCGCCGAGCAGGCCTGGAACGGCAAGCACATCCCACGGTCGGACCAGCTGGCGGCCGTCGCCGCCGCCGCACAGAACCTCTCGCTGGCCGCCCACGCCACCGGGTTCGGCTCGATCTGGCGCACGGGCTGGTTCGCCGAGGCGCCGCTGGTCCGCGACGCCCTGGCGGTCGGGACGGACGAGGAGGTCGTCGGCTGGCTGTACCTGGGGACCGTCCCGCACGGCACGACGCTGCCGCCGCGGCGCCCCACCGACCTGGAGGGTGTGGTGACGACATGGGCATGAGCTGGGCCTACCGGGTCCCCGGAGCGACGCTCGACGAGCTGTCGGACGCCCTGACCATCGCCGGCGTCGAGCCGGCGGGGATCAGCGAGGAGACCGGTGTCGCGACCGCCTGGTTCGCCGCACGGCCCGACACCGCCCTGCCGCTGGACGGCAGCTGGGAGGCCGTCGACGACGCCGACTGGTCCGAGGAGTGGAAGAAGGGACTGGACCGGGTGACCGTCGGCCGCGTCACGATCGCGCCACCCTGGCTGGCACCCGAGGGGCCGCAGACGGGCGAGGGACCCATCACCATCGTCATCGACCCCGGCATGGCATTCGGCACCGGCCACCACGAGACCACCGCGGGCTGTCTGGGTGCGCTGCAGGAGCTGCCGCTGGCGGGCCGGCACGTCATCGACGTGGGCACGGGCACGGGGGTGCTGGCCCTGGCCGCCCGCGCCCTGGGTGCGGCGCGGGTGACCGCCATCGACAACGACCAGGAGGCCGTCGACGCCGCCGAGGTCAACATCGCCGCCCACGGGATGGACGGGATCTCGCTGGCGCTGGGCTCCACCGACGTGCTGCAGGGGACCGGCGACGTCGTGCTGGCCAACATCATCACCGACAAGCTCCTGGCGCTGCTCCCCTCGCTGGTCGCGCTGGTCGCCCCCGGCGGCACGCTCATCACCTCGGGGATCGCGGTGCACCGGACCGAGGAGGCCATGGCCGCGTTCTCGGCGGCGGGCCTCGAGCCGGTCGCCCGACCGGGCCGGGAGTGGACGCTGCTGATCGCCCACGCCCCCCTCCCCCGGTGAGGACCGGCACGGTCGTCGTCGTCGGTGCCGGGGCCGCCGGGACGATGGCGGCCCTCGCCGCCCGCGGGGTCATCACCACCGACGGGTCTGTCGGCGCCCCGCCGCCGGGCGCCCCCGAGGTCCTGCTGCTGGACGGGCAGATAGAGCCCGGCCGCAAGATCCTGATCAGCGGCGGAGGGCGGTGCAACGTCACCAACGCCGTGGTGACCCACGAGGACTTCGACAGCACCCACCCCCGGATCGTGCGGGCGGCGCTGCGCGAGTTCGGTGTCGGCCCGACCCGTGCGTTCTTCACGTCGATCGGCGTGCCGCTGGTGGAGGAGTCGCTGGGCAAGCTGTTCCCCACGTCGGGTCGTGCCCGGGACGTCCTGGACGCACTGCGCGCCGCCCAGCGGGCGGCCGGTGTGACCACGCGCTTCGGCACGCCGGTCACCGCGGTCCAGCCCGCGGCCGGGACCGGCTGGACGGTGGAGGGGGTGCAGGCCGACCGGGTCGTCGTGGCGACCGGTGGGCTGTCGATCCCCGCGACGGGCTCGACCGGGTTCGGCCTGGACCTGGCCCGCACCGGCGGCCACGAGCTGGTCACGCCACACCCCGCGCTGGCCGCGATGGAGGGGGACGGGCACCCCGACGAGGCCGGCGTCGCCCTCCCGGTGGTCCTGCGGGTCGTCCAGCCCGACGGTCGTGAGCGCCGCCGCGCCGGCGGCAGCATGCTGTTCACCCACCGCGGCGTCAGCGGACCGGCCGCGCTGGACGTGTCCGTGGCGCTGGAGGAGGCCCGCGCGGACGGCGCCCCGGTCGGGGTGGTCGCCGACCTGTGGACCCTCAGCGATCCGGACGGGCCCATGGGACCGTTCCTGGCCGATCCCAAGCTGCCGGGCACCTGCCTGGCCGACCCGCCACGTGCCGTGGACACACGGGACCTCGACGCCGTGCTGCAGGACCTCGACGGTGCCCGGACCATCCAGCAGCACCTGACCGGACGGCTGCCCCGACGCATCGTGGACCTGGTCGCCGGCGAGGACTGGGACACCCCGATGTCCCGGCTGCCCCGCGACGCCCGGCTGCGCATCGCCACCGCGCTGTCCGCCCTGCCGATCCGGGTGGACCACACGGCGGGCTACGCCAAGGCCGAGGTGACCTCGGGCGGTGTCCGGCTGGACCAGCTGCACCGGCGGACGCTCGAGAGCCGGCTGCAACCCGGCCTGCACTTCTGCGGTGAGGTGTGCGACGTCACCGGACGCCTTGGCGGCTTCAACTTCCAGTGGGCCTGGACCAGCGGCGTGATCGCCGGTCGCGGCGCAGCGGCCGCGCTGGCCCCCAGCCGCTAGGTCCACCGCCGAGAAAAGCCTCAAGGCCCCGGAGAACCGGGGCCTTGAGGATGACGTGTCGGGCCGCCGCGCCCAACACGGCGCCAAGCAGGGTGAACCGCCGCGTCCACCTCGTCGGCGTCGAGAGAAGCCTGTCTTGAGTAGGTGTTTCGACAGACCTGCGCCGATTCCTGCACGCTCGCCGAAAAACTTCTCAGTCGCCGAGGAACGCCAGCAGGCGACCGTCCAGCCCCTCGCGCAGCAGCCGGTCGGCGTCCTCGCGCCAGCTGACGTCCACCACCACGGAGTCCTCCGCCGTCAGGGCGGTCTCGGGCGTGAACACGGGACCACCGTCCGGCGACACCGGCCCCTCGGTCCGCACCCGCACGGCCAGCGCGACCGCGTCGTCCTGGCTGCCGGACTGCGGCAGGGTCAGCGCCAGCCTGCCGACGCCGTCGCGGTCGGTCAGGACCGCGCTGAGGAACGTGGGGAGCCCCCCGGCGAACCCCGTGGCGGTGCTGCGCTCGGCGATGGCCTCGGCGGGGACCAGCAGCGCCTCGTCGGCATCGCCCAGCACGTCGGCGCTGGACAGCGACGCACCGCCCTCGACCAGCAGGCGCAGCTGGGCGACGTCGCCGACGGCCACCACGTCCCGGCCGACCGCCGCCGCGGGGACGCCCAGCAGCCGGGTGGTGTCCGACCCGGCCGTCAGCAGGGACCAGCCGTCGTCGGTCGACGCCCGGTACCCCGCCCCGGTGAGCGTCCGCACGACCCCGTCTGTCCCACCGTCGACCAGCAGGATCCGCAGTGCGGGGGCGGGGGTGGTCGCCGACGCCGCCACGTCGTCGGCAGGGACCCCCAGCTGATCGGCCAGCAGCTCGTTGCCGGGGACGCCACGGCGCAGCAGGACACCCTCGTCGCTGAGCGTCGCAGGGACACGGGCGGCGAGGGCGGTCATCGGGTCGTCCGCTCCCGACGCACCACCGCAGCCGGCGAGGAACGACAGCCCGGCGGCGCACAGCAGCAGGCAGAGGCGGAGGGGA
>JBFKGB010000280.1:0-5003 GCA_041633535.1 Euzebya sp.
AGCCCTTCGGATGCGGGCAGCCTGGTCCCGGGTGGCCCCTCGGGGAAGGCCCCGGTGACGGTGATGGCGAAGTCGCTGGCCAGGACGAGGATCGCGACCGCCTGGACGGCGTGCAGGACGGTCAGGCCCAGGTTCCAGCGCCGCAGCCCGCGCAGGCGCTCGGGCGTGACGCCGGTGGCGACGGGACGCGTGTCGGTGGCGGTGGTCATGGGGCGGGCGCTCCTGTGTGGCGGTGGACTGGCACCCTACCCAGGCCCCGCCGGCTGGGCCCACGCCCTGCGCACCCCTGGGACCCTGGGGGGAGATCGCATGTGCTGCGCTGATCGCCATCATCGCCCTCGGCGATCCTGGGCCCGTCGGCCTCCTCCTCGACCTGATGCGTCTGCTGCTGGTGGGCGGGGTCGGTCAGCCGCCCAGCGCGGTGAGGGCGGGGACGGGTGCACCGCCGCCCGGGGCCTCCAGCACGCCGTCCATCGTCCCGGGTCCGAGCCACGTGCCCACGTGCGTGGTGGCGTTGCTGAGTCCCGGCAGGTCGATGCGCCAGATCCCCCGACCGAACGTCGCGACGTACAGCGTGTGGGTGTCCTCGTGCCAGCGCAGCTCGTGTGCGGGCACGTTGGGCAGACGGTCGCCGACGACCTGCCAGGTGGGCACCGCCGCAAGGCGGTCACCGGTGATGTACACGCCGCTGTCGCTGGCGACCACCAGGTGGTCACCGACCACGTTGACGTCGTTCAGCGGCACGGTCGGCAGGTTGGCCGAGATGTCCTGCCAGTTCCTGCCACCGTCGCGGGTGCGCAGGATGTAGGCGGCGTCGCGCCCCTGACGGAAGCCGGTGTAGGTGACGTAGGCCTCCTGCGGGTCCAGGGGGTTGACCTCGACACGGGTGACCCAGCTGCGGGGCAGGTCGGGGTCGGTCGCCTTCGTCCAGGTGGCACCCCGGTCGTGGGAGTACCACAGGTTGGCGTCGTCGGTGCCGGCGTAGATCGTGTCGCCTGCCGGCGCGATCGAGGTCAGGGTCCCGAAGTTGCGGAACAGCGGGTTGGTCTCGCGACCTGGCCCGTTGCTGAAGTCCTGCGCCGCGACGAGCGACCAGTTCCGGCCGTCGTCCTCGCTGCGGCTCATGAACTCGCCGCCGGTGTAGGCGATGCGGGGGTCGAACGGGTCCAGCTCGATGGGGGTCAGCCAGTTCTTGCGGCTGGACACGACCTTGTTCTCGAACGACGAGCGGCTGCTGCCACCGTTGCTCGACACGCTGCAGGCGCCGTACTGGCTGCACATGTAGACGATCAGCGGGTTCGCCGGGCTGATCGTCGCCCGCTCCCCGTCCCCACCGTTGATGGAGTTCCACCCCGTCGCCGGGTCGCCGTTGCCACCCTCACCCACCGAGAACCCGCCGGGGCCCCCGGAGTCGGGGCGGTAGTTGCGGTTCACCCCGTTGTCCTGCAGCCCGGCGACGTGCCGGTCGGGGAACTGCTGGCTGACGTCGAAGGCGTACAGCTGGCTGAAGGGCTGCACCTCGGCGAAGTTCCACACCCCGGAGTTGCCCTTCCCGTTCGCGTCGTTGACGTAGACGCCGCCGTCGTTGCCCAGGTAGACCCGGCCGGGGACGTGCGGGTCGAAGGCCATGGCGTGCTGGTCGGCGTGGGCATCACCGCCGGTCACGGCGGTGCCGGCCCCGGCGGCGGCCCAGGTCACGCCGCCGTCCTCGGACAGGTACAGGTTCAGGCCCAGGTGCCACACGCGGTCGGCGTCGGCGGGGTCGACGTAGATCCGCCCGAACCACCAGCCGTAGACCATGTTGTTCTGTGCCACCAGCGGGTGGGCGATCGGGGTGAAGGTCACCCCGTTGTCGTCCGAGACGTAGGCGCCGGCGTAGGCACCCGACTCACCCGAGGCGGTGACGTACACCTTGTCGGAGTCCGCGGCAGCGGCGATGCCGATGCGGCCGACGCCGGGGTGGGGGCCCAGGATGCCCACGGCGATCCGCTCGAACGTCTGCCCACCGTCGGTGGACCGGTACAGGCCGCTGCCGATGCCGTTGTAGCGGCGGATGTCGGGCTCACGGATGTGGTCCCAGGCCGCAGCGAAGACGACCTGCGGGTCATCAGGGTCGATCTGGACGTCCACGATCCCGGTGGTGGCGTTGTCGCCGTTCAGGACCTTGTCCCAGGTGACGCCGCCGTCGGTGGTCAGGTACAGCCCGCGGTTGACCTCATCGGCACGGAACAGCGGCCCGCTGGCGGCCACGAACACGCGGTCGGGGTCGGTCGGGTCGATCACGATGCGGCCGATGCGGCTGGTGCCCTCCAGGCCCATCAGCTGCCAGGTCTGCCCGCCGTCGGTGGACTTGTAGACACCGTTGCCGCCGTAGGACAGCGACCCGCCGCCCGGACCGGACTCACCGGTGCCCGCCCACAGCACGGTCGTCCCGTCGTCGTCGGCCCCGGCCAGGGCGCCGACGGCCTGGGTCAGCTCGCGGGGCCAGGCCTCGCGGAAGACCTCCGGCGTCTCATCCACCCGGGGGGCCATCTCGCCCAGCGGCGCGGCGTAGTCGTCGGAGACCCAGACCCCGCCGCTGGCCGCAGCGATGTACACCCGGCCGCGGACGTTCGGGTCGGGGACGACGTCCAGCACGCGACCCCCGATGTCGTCGGGTCCCTCGTCCTGCCACACGGCATCGGTGAACAGCCCCTCGGTCGCCGCCAGGGCCACCGCGTCGGCCTGTGCCTGTCCGATGAACGCCGCGGGGTCGACGTCGGCGTCCGCACCGAACATGTGACGGGTGACCAGGGTGTCGAACGGGGCGGTCAGCTCGTCAAGCTCCTCGACCGCCTCCTTCAGCGCCTGCTGGTCGCCGTAGGCGCCGGGCGCGGCCTGACCGCTGACGACCATCGCGAAGGTGACGGCGGCGACGACCGCCGCGGTCAAGAGGGGTAGTGCTCGGGCTGTCGACATGGTGGCTCCGGGGTCGGGTCTGACCCGGGGGTTTCGCCAGCCGGACCCCGTGTTCCTGCCTTGACCCCTGTCGGGTGGGTCAGCCGTCGGCCAGCGCTGCCGTGACGTCCAGGGCCAGGCCGGTCTCACGCTCGCACACCCGCCACAGGGCGGCCACGGCCTCGGCGGTGCCGCGTCGCAGCAGCGGCTTGCGCACCGGCGGGCCGTTGGTGACCAGAACCGGGCCGTAGAACCCGCCGCCGGGCGCAGCCGGGTCGGTCGCAGCGCGCAGCTGGCTGAGGGCACCCCTGTCCGTCGACATGCCGGTCAGCGCGGCCCAGCGGTGGGACAGGGTGCCCAGCAGCCCACCGCCGCCGGCCTGCACGGTGGAGGCCTGCAGGTCGGAGTCGGTCAGCCCAGGCTGGGCCGCCAGGGCCTTGGCGTCGACGCCGGCGCGGTCCAGCTGCGCCTGCAGGCCCTGGGCCATGTGGCGGGCGGCCAGCTTGGTGTTGCCGTACTGCTTCCACGCGTCGTAGGTGCCGCGCATGTGCGGGTTCTGCTCGTCGATCGGGCTGCCCTGGTGCTGGGCGACGGAGGACAGCGTCACGACCCGGGCACCCGGTGTCCGTACCAGCAGGGGCAGCAGGTGGCTCGTCAACGCCCAGTGACCCAGGACGTTGATGCCCAGCTGCCGCTCGAAGCCGTCGACGGTCGTGCCCTCCGGCAGCGCCATGACGCCGGCGTTCAGCATCAGGACGTCGATGCGGTCGTGGGTCGCCAGGATCGTCTGGGCCGCCGCCTCGACCGACGCCAGCGACCCCAGGTCGAGCTCGACGACCTCCAGCCGCGCATCGGGGTGGGCCGCCAGGATCTCGGCGCGGGCCGCGGCCGCCTTCGCCTGGTCGCGGGCGGCCATGACGACCCGGGCCCCCTTGCCCGCCAGGGCCTTCGCGGACGCCAGCCCCAGCCCGCCGTTGGCGCCGGTGACGACGGCGACGCGGCCGGTCTGGTCGGGGATGTCTGCGGCTGACCACATGGCGGTGTCCTGTCAGGGGTGGGGGCAGCTCACGCTAGCCCGACCGCACTGGCGGCGGCGTATCCTCCGCATGTGCGGCGGCGGCGTAGCGGCCCGGCACCCGAAGCCCGTCCCCAGCCGGTCAGCCCGGGTCGAGGTGACCCGTCGCGGCGCCCTGCGGGGTGTTGCCCCCGTTGTTCGTCGGCTCCGACGTCGGTTCTGACGTCGTCGAGCTCTTGGGGCGGTGACCCTTGTACAGCCGCACGTTCTCGACACCGGTGTAGTTGACGTGGACCTCGATGCCGGAGAAGCGCTTCCAGTCCGTGACGACGGTGCCCGACGCCTGCGGGTCGCCGTGGATGTCGTTCATGTTCGCCCCACCGGACAGGTCCCGGACGGCGAGCCGGTCACCCTTGCGAGCGTCGGGGGCCTCCCCGTGGATGGTGAACACGGGCGCCACCGCCTCGTACAGGCGCACATCGATGTCGTCGACACCGTTGTCGTTTGCGACGATCACGTTCTCGGTGGTGGACGTGACCATGTGCACGGGGAGGCGCACCGTGGAGGTGTCGGCCGGGCTGGGGTTGACCTGCACGACGACCTCCTCACCGGTGGACTCGACGATGACGGCATCGTCGTTGACGGTGCCGTTGACCAGCACCTGGTCGGCGCCGGCGCCCGGGTCCACGACCAGCCGGCCCACGTCGACGAAGGTGTGGGTGAGGTCCAACGTGCCCGGGGACGGCTGGCAGCTGTCGGTCAGCAGACCGCCGCCGGGCGAGGCGATGATGTGCATCCGACCGTCACGTGGTGTCAGCGGGTCGTAGCACATCGCGTCGTCCCGGTCGGTGCCGACCAGCGTCAGCACCCCGGTGCCGTGGCTGGTCTCGAGCGTCGAGATCTCGGGCACCAGCACGGTGCCGCCGTAGCCGGTGATCGCATCGCCGTCCATGTCGACCACCACGTCGCCGACCGGCGAGTCGAGCGCGACGTGGTCGCCCTGGTCGGGACCACCACCGAGGAGCGTGGTCGTGTCCCACCCGAACGGGCC
>JBFKGB010000281.1:0-4997 GCA_041633535.1 Euzebya sp.
AGTGCGAGGCGCGGGTCTCGGACCGCGAGCGGATCGTCATCCTCGGCGGCGGGCCGAACCGGATCGGGCAGGGCATCGAGTTCGACTACTGCTGCTGCCACGCCGCGTTCGCGCTGTCGGACATGGGCTACGAGACGGTGATGGTGAACTGCAACCCCGAGACCGTCTCGACGGACTACGACACGGCCGACCGGCTGTACTTCGAGCCGCTGACCGTCGAGGACGTCCTGGAGATCGCCCACGCCGAGGGTGCCGTCGCCTTCACCGGCGAGGGGGAGGGACCCTTCCCCGGCGTCACCGGCGCCCTGGTGCAGTTCGGTGGGCAGACGCCGCTGAAGATGGCCCGCGAGCTCGAGGCCGAGGGCGTCCCGATCATGGGCACCAAGCCGGCCGCGATCGACCTGGCCGAGGACCGGGGACGCTTCAACGCCATCCTCAGCCGTCTGGGCATCGCCCAGCCGCCCGGCGCGGTCGCCTCCAGCGTCGAGGAGGCGCTGGCCATCGCCGACACCATCGGCTTCCCGGTCCTGGTCCGCCCCTCCTACGTGCTGGGCGGGCGGGCGATGGAGATCGTCTACACCGCAGAGCAGATGCACGACTGGCTGGCCAAGAACGCCGGCGAGGGAGAGGTGCTCGTCGACCGGTTCTTCGAGAACGCCACCGAGGTCGACGTCGACGCCGTGTACGACGGCACCGACGTGTTCGTCGGCGGGATCATGGAGCACATCGAGGAGGCGGGGATCCACTCCGGCGACTCGGCCTGCGTCGTGCCGCCCTTCACCCTGGGCAGCGCCACCCAGCAGCAGCTGAAGAGCCACACCAGGGACATCGCCGACGCGCTGGGCACCCGCGGCCTGATCAACATCCAGTTCGCGCTGCGTGACAGCGAGATCGTCGTGATCGAGGCCAACCCGCGCGCCAGCCGGACCATCCCGTTCATCTCCAAGGCCACCGGAGTCCCGCTGGCCAAGGTGGCCGCCAAGGTCATGTCGGGTGTCAAGCTCGCCGAGATGGACCTGGGGCCCGACGCCGTCGACGGTCCACCCCTGCCCTACAACGCCATCAAGGAGGCGGTCCTGCCGTTCAACCGGTTCCCCGGCGTCGACACGCGCCTGGGCCCCGAGATGCGCTCGACCGGCGAGGTCATGGGCATCGACGCCGACTTCGGGGTCGCCTTCGCCAAGTCCCAGGCCGGGACCGGCGCGATGATCCTGCCGCTGGAGGGCACCGTCTTCTGCTCGCTGGCCAACCGTGACAAGCGCGCGATGATCTTCCCGGTCAAGCGCCTGGCCGAGCTGGGGTTCACCGTCATGGCGACCGCGGGGACCGCGGAGACCCTGCAGCGTGCGGGCGTGGACGCGCAGGTGGTCGGCAAGTTCTCAGAGGGTGGACGCTCCGTCGTCGACCTGATCGAGGACGACGCCGTCGACCTGGTGCTCAACACGCCCACGGGGATCGGCGCCCGCGCCGACGGCTACGAGATCCGCACCGCGGCGGTGCGCCACGGCATCCCCTGCATCACGACGCTGCCGGGCATCCTCGCGGCGATCCAGGGGATCGAGGCGTTGCGGCTGGACGGCGGCTCCGTCGCCCCCCTGCAGGAGCACCACCAGAAGCTCGCACCCCGCTAGGCTCACTGCCCAATGAGCAGCTTCATCACGCGGACCGGCTCCACCCGGACGGGTGGGTCGGCCGGCCCGCCGTTCCAGGGGCGCGACAGCGGTCCGCTGCGGGCGTCCTGCGAGGTGCTGCAGTACCGCAAGATCGGCACCTTCCACTCCCTGACCTTCGTCAGCCCCGAGATCGCCGACCGGGCCCAGCCGGGCCAGTTCGTCACCATCGGGGTGGAGGGGAAGCACACCGTCCTGCGTCGGCCCTTCTCGATCTACCAGGTGTCGCGTCACGGCCCCTGGGCCGGCACGGTCGAGATCATCTTCAACGCCACCGGTGAGGGGACCCGGTGGCTGACGACCCGCAAGAAGCACGACCTGGTGGACCTGGTCGGGCCGCTCGGGACACCGTTCCCGATCCCTCGGCAGAACGTCACGTCGCTGCTGGTCGGCTCGGGCTACGGCACCGCGCCGCTGCTGTACCTGGCCAGCGTGCTGCAGCAGAAGGGCCTGCGGGCCGACATGGTCATCGGTGCGCCGACGGCCGACCAGATCTTCAACGCCATCGAGGCGAAGCGGCTGTCCGCCACGACGGTGTT
This sequence comes from Euzebya sp., assembly GCA_041633535.1. Classification (GTDB taxonomy): domain Bacteria; phylum Actinomycetota; class Nitriliruptoria; order Euzebyales; family Euzebyaceae; genus Euzebya. The sequence goes on from JBFKGB010000281.1 coordinate 2,210, forward strand.
CACCACCGAGGACGGCAGCCTGGGCGAGGAGGGCGTCGTCACCGACACCGTCGCGCGGATGCTCGACACCGGACGGACGGGGCTGGTGTACGCCAGCGGTCCGATGACGATGCTGCGTGAGATCAGCCAGCTCGCGATGACCCACGACGTGCCCGTCCGCGTCGCCACCGAGGAGGCGATGGCCTGCGGCACCGGCGTGTGCCAGACCTGTGTGCTCCCGGTCGAGCGCAAGGGCCAGCTGTTCAACCTGCGCAGCTGCGTGGAGGGTCCGGTGTTCAACGGCGCCAAGGTGCGCTGGGACGCCATCGGTGCGCTGCCGGTCATGGACCTGCCCGATCAGGATCCTGACGACTGGGACGAGCTGTGAGCGAGCAGACCGCGACACGCGAGGGGACCGGTCGTCGCCGTCCCCGTCCGCCGCTGCGCCCCGCCGACGTCGACCTGCGCGTCCAGCTGGGCGACATGGTGCTGAAGAACCCGATCGTGACCGCCAGCGGCACGTTCGGGTCTGGGCAGGAGATCGACCGCTTCTTCGACGTCGACCGGCTGGGCGCGGTCGTGGTCAAGTCCATCACGCTGGAGCCGCGGGCCGGCCTGCCGACACCCCGCATGGCCGAGACCGCCAGCGGGATGCTGAACGCCATCGGCCTGCAGAACCCGGGCCTGCAGCGCTGGCTGCGGGTCGACTACCCGTGGATGGTCGAGCGCGGCATCCCGATCATCGCCTCCATCGCCGGGCGGACGATCCACGAGTACCGGGTCGTGGCCGAGAAGCTGCGTGGGCTGCCGGGCATCGTGGCGATCGAGGCCAACATCTCCGCGCCCCACGTCGAGGACGGCGGCATCGCCTTCTCGAGCCGTGAGGGCCCGACCCACGAGGTCATCTCGACGATCATGCGGGTCGCGACCGTCCCGGTCTTCGCCAAGCTGTCGCCCGACGTGACCGACATCGTGTCGATCGCCCACGCCGCGTCCGAGGCCGGCGCGACCGGCGTCAGCGTCATCAACACCCTGCTGGGCATGGCCATCGATGTCGAGACCCGCCGCCCGAAGCTGGCTGCCGGCACGGGTGGTCTCAGCGGACCGGCGATCAAGCCGATCGCGATCAGGGCGGTGCACCAGATCCACTCGGTCCTGCCCGACCTGCCGATCATCGGCATGGGCGGCGCCCGCTCGGTCGAGGACGTGGTCGAGTTCATGCTCGCCGGGGCCAGCGCCGTGGCGGTCGGGACCGCCACCTTCGCCAACCCGATGGCGACGCTCGAGCTGGTCCAGCAGCTGCCCGAGTGGCTGGCCGAACGGGGGATCCGGCACGCCCGGGCCCTCACCGGTGGTGTGAAGCTGTAGCACTTCGCGGGGGAGCGCCCGGCGACAGGCGCCCAGCCGGTATCCTCGCCGCGATGGACGCCACACACGACGCGACCGTGCTCCTGGTGGAGGACAACCCCGGTGACGTGCTGATGGCGACACACGCCATCGGCAGCTCGGACCTGGTGGTCGACCTGCACGTGGCCGAGGACGGCGCCGAGGCGCTGGACTTCGTGTTCCGCAAGGGGGCGCACAGCAGCGCGCCACGCCCCCACCTGGTCTTCCTCGACATCAACCTGCCACGCGTCGACGGGCACGCCGTCCTGGCCGCGATGAAGGCCGACGAGGACCTGCGGTCGATCCCGGTCGTGATGCTGACGTCCTCTGACGCCGTCCGCGACCTGCGCCTGGCCTACGCCCAGCACGCCAACGCCTACCTGGTGAAGGGGTTCGACTTCGCCGAGATGCAGACGGTGATCCGCGAGTCGCTGGACTACTGGCTGAAGCGGGTCCGGCGTCTGCAGGACTGAGCGGATGACCCCCGATCCCCGCGAGCGAGTCGCCCGCCAGGGCCGTCTAGTACTGCTGGCCGTGGCGACGGTCGGGGTCCTCAGCAGCCTTGCGCTCGCCGGCCTCCTGCTGCGACAGGCGGACGAGCGGGCCGTGCTGCGGTTCGCCGAGGCCGCCGAGGCTGCCGCAGACCTGCTGGTCGACGAGGTGGACGCGGGGGTGTCGCTGGCGGAGTCGGTGGCCGCCCTCGCCGCCGCCGAGCCCGACATCGACCTCTCGGCCTACCGGGCCTTCGTGGACCAACTGGGGCTGGCCGAGCGCTTCCCCTCCGCCACAGGGCTCGCGCTGACCGAGGTCGCGGACGTCGACGACGTCGACGGCTTCCTCGACCGGTTGGCGGCCCGCGGACGGCCTGACCTCGTGGTGGTGCCCGACGAGCCAATCGGCGACGAGCGCTGGGTCATCGTGTTCAACGAGCCCGAGTCGGTCAACGCCGCCGCGATCGGCCTGGACATCCGGTCCCGCCTGCCCGCGCTGGAAGCCGCCACCGAGGCGGCCCGGGCGGGCGAACCGCGCATGACCTCCCCCCTCACCCTGGTGCAGGAGCAGGGCGACCAGGCCGGGCTGGTCGCCTACGCCCCGTTCCGACGATCCGACGCCGGCGGGGGCAGGCTGGCCGGCTTCGGCTCGATCATCTTCCGCGGCGGCCAGCTGCTGGAGGAGGTGTTCGGGGCCGTCGACCCGCTGCGCGTCACCGTGGCCGACGCCGGCGGCGAGGGCGGACTGGACGGCGCGGGCACCATCGCTGTCTACGACCCGCGGCCGTCGACCACGGGGCCACTGGGACGCCAGGCGGTGCTGACCCGCCAGGTGGTCGGCCGACCGTGGACCATCACCGTCCACGGGCTGGGCCGTTTCGGCACGCCGCTGCTGGCTCCCGGGCTGGCGCTGCTGGTCAGCCTGCTGCTGA
>JBFKGB010000282.1:0-4996 GCA_041633535.1 Euzebya sp.
CGCCGCCAGCCGCCGCAGCGTGTGGGCGGCAAGGACGTGGCCGGCCAGGAAGGCCACGACCTGCAGGACGGTCACCGCCACCGGGACCGCGGCGGCGTCCACCAGACCGTCGGTGACCGGCAGGCCCAGGCCCACGTCGAGCGGGTCGGCCAGCCACACCAGCGCACCCTGGGCCTGGACCCACACGCGGGGCACGTACTGCGCGACCGCCCAGCCGGCCGCCAGCGGCACCGCAGCGGCACCCAGGCGGGGGCCCAGGACGGTGCGCAGCAGCACCGCGACCAGCGCACAGGCCCCGACCAGCACCCCCAGCCCCACCAGCCCGGGCGCCGCCGTGGTCAGCCGCAGGTCGGCCCAGACGGCGGACTCCACGACGAGGTCGGTCAGGGCCCAGCCGATCAGCAGGGCCGCGACGGTGACGTGTCCCTCCGGCGAGGGCACGCCCACGAGGCGCCCGACGGGCCCACCCTGGCGCACCGTCAGCAGCCCGAGCGTCGCCGATGTCCGGCGCAGCGCCTCACCCCGGGCCAGCCAGCCCGACCCGACCCGGGCCGCCACGGTCAGGTGCCCGGCGGCGTAGCCCAGGAGCGCCACCAGGAAGGCGTCACGTCCCGGCTGCCACAGCAGCTGGGCCCACGCCCAGGCCAGCATCGAGACGACGACGCCGGCCTCTGCGGTGCGCCCCGGCCGGACCACGGGGGGCCCGCCGGCAGGTCCACGTCGCAGCCGGTCCAGCGCGGCCAGCGGGTCGATCCGGGACCAGACGTCGCCGGCGACCACGCTGCACAGGACCACCGTCCCCCACAGCAGCCCCAGCACCATCACGTCGGCGTAGTTGCGTGCCGCCACCGGCGACCCGAACGCGGCCAGCAGCACGACGACCACGAACCCGCCCAGGCCGACCCTGCCGCCGCCGACCGGCTGGCGGAGCGCACGATCCCCCTCCACCGCCCCGTGACCGCCGTCGGCACGACCGCGACGGTCCAGCAGCGCAGCCAGCCCGACGTGGGACCCGGCCAGACCGATCAGGACCCACAGCAGCGGGAACGTCTGCAGCCCTTCGGGCAGGGCATGGGCCAGGATCACCGCGGCCCCTCACGGTCCCCCGGAGGGGATGGGATCACGCGCTGGTGGGGCGACGCCGACGCCAGGCCGACAGGCCCATCAGCAGCGTGGCGACCAGCACGACCGCCGCGGGACGCTCCAGCCCCGCGGAGTCGGTCGGCAGGGCGACGGGGTCCAGCAGCAGGGCATCGCCGACGTTGGAGTTGGACTCGAGGAAGTCGATCCCCGCCACCTCCTCCGCGTGGGGACCGGTGTAGCGAAGGATGTACAGCCCGTTGCGGACGTCGACCACGTAGACCAGGCCGTCGCTGATCACGGGGTAGCTCCACATGATCACCTTGTCCAGACCCAGGCCCAGCGCAGGGTCCTCGGTCACGACGGCGTCCAGCGGCTCGGGCTTGAACTGCGCGGCGAACGTCGGCTGGTCCGGGTCGGAGATGTCGACGACCTGCAGGCCCGCGGAGTGCCAGGTGATGAAGGCGAGGTCACCGGTCACTGTCGGGTTGTGGGCGCTGTAGGACGTCGCGGCGGTGCCGGCCGGGCTGCCCTCGACCAGCTCCTCGCAGAAGCCCGGCTGGTTCTCGGGCAGGCGGTACTCGGCGGTGACGGTGGGAGCCGACAGGTCGCTGACGTCCAGGGTGCGCAGCCAGCCCCAGGGGCAGCCGTGCGTGCCGCCGGCGATCGGCGTCACCAGGTCGCCGTACACCTCGTCGGTCACCAGCACCCGGTCCGTCCCGGGGACCGGGACGCTGGTGTGGGCGCCCGGGTTGGTCCATGCGGCGCGGTTGCCCGCCGGCGTCAGCAGGGTGATCTCGGGCGCCGGCGCGCGGTCGATCACCTGGGAGGTGTCCAGCGCCAGGTAGCCGGCGCCGAGGAAGGCCAGATGGGTCGTGCGCCCGTCGGCCGACACACCGATGGAGTGCAGGCGACGGTCCTCGGCCTCACCGCTGGCCAGCGCGCGGCCCGGGAAGTCCGCCACCCAGGAGGTGCTGTCGAACTCGCCGGTTCCCGCCCCGGAGATGTCGGTGACGTACATGCTGGGACGGGTGCGGGAGGAGGTCGGAGCGGTCCAGAACAGCAGCGCCCGGTCGGAGGGGGCCTCGGGGTCGACCCACAGGAAGAACTCGTGGGGGGTGGCAGGCGGGGCGTAGGTGTCGATCAGCACGGGTGCCGCCGCCCGGTCACCGCTAATGTCGAACAGGTCGAAGCTGGAGCTGCTGCGGGCCTCGCTGCCCGCGCAGGCGTGCAGGATGCTCGAGCACCCGAAGTTCAGGACGACCAGCAGGTCCCGCTGTGGCCACACCCGCAGCTCGCGCGAGGTGTGGGACACGTCGGCCGCCAGCCCCTCGGTGATCTCACCGACGACGGTCGGCGCGGTCGGGTCGGTGGCGTCGACGACCTGGATGCCGGGGTTCAGGTGCTGTGGCTGCCCGTCGGTGCGCGACCCCACGTAGACGTACCCGTCGTGCACCGCGATCGCGGCGTTCATCCCGCGGTTGCCCAGCGGCTCGTGGCCCAGCAGCTCGAACCCGTCCGTGGCGGCACCGCGGATCATGTCGGCCGCGGGCACCCCCAGCGTCACGTCGGTCGAGGGGGCGGGCAGCGGCGGCACGGCCCTGCCGTCCAGCAGGTCGGCGGACCGACCGGTGGTCTGGGCCAGCGCGGTGGTCGGCAGCAGCAGGGCGATGACCAGGATCGTGACTGCGAGGAAGCGGGGCATGGCAGGAGCTCGTCCTATTGAGGGGAGTGGGGTCACCCCTCATTCGCCCTGCCGTCGCCCTTCTCCTGCCCGGGGTGTGCGAGCGACCGTCGCCTCGGGTGCAGACCCACCATGGTGGATCCTGATCAGTAGCGGTGCGGGGTGTCGCGGCACTCGGCGTCCACGACCGCGCGCATCGCGTCGCCGACGACGCGGAGCTGCTCGGGTGAGATGTGGTCGAGGACCCGCTCGCGGACCGAGTCCACGTGGGTCGGCGCCGCCTCCTCGATCCGCTCGCGACCGCTGGGGGTCAGCACCGCGAAGGCGCCGCGGGCGTCGGTCTCGCACGCCTCGCGGGCGACCAGCCCCTGCTTCTCCAACCGACGGAACCGGTAGGTGATGTGGGCCTTGGGGACGCGCAGGATGTCAGCCAGCTCACCGAACCGCAGGCGGTCGCCCTCGGCCTCGGACAGCATCGCCAGGATCGCGTAGTCGTCCATGGACAGGTCATGGGCGCTCAGCATGTCGGTGTTCAGCCGGCGGGTCAGCAGGCTCATCGCCGTCACGAGGGCGCGCCAGTGCGTCTGCTCCTCCTCGCTGAGCCACGCCGTGGTCGTCCCGACGGGCGCCTCCGTCATGTCGGTCATGGTCCTCACCCTAGCATGAAATAGTACGACTTTAAACGAACGTCGCGAGGTCGGCGGCCCCTCAGCCGCCAGCGAAACACAGGGTGCAGTCTACGGCACGACCGGCACATGCACCTGCGCGCCACCCCGGCGGGGGTCACCCGAGGCGCTGTCACGGCCGACGGCCGACACGCCGCCGAAGAAGTGGTGGCGGGTCTGCCACCGGCTGACCCGGAACCCGGCCTGCTCCAGCAGGGCCACGTCGTGATCGGACATGTGCGGCTCGACGTGCACGACCTCACCGCTGCGGTGCAGCCGGGGCAGCTCCACGGCGTCCTCGGCGGACAGGCCCTGCACCGCCATCCCCTCGACCACCCGCATGACGGCGCTGGGGATGCGGCTGCCGCCCGCGGCACCGACCAGCGCCACGACCCCCTCGTCGTCCAGCAGCGCGGTCGGGGCCATCATCGAGCCCATCCGCGTGCGCGGCTTCAGGGGCCCCTGCTGCAGGTCGGTCTCGCCCAGCATCGAGTTCAGCTGACTGCCCCGGAACCAGTCGCCCGTGCCCAGACCGAGGCTGGCGGTGACCGCGCAGGAACGCCCCTCGGCGTCGCGCACGGCAAGCGACGTCGTGCCGGTGGCCTTGCGCACGTCGGGCTGCTGGACCGCGGCCAGCCGCAGGACCGCCGGCTCGGCCGGGTCGCGCCGTCCCAGGTGGTCCAGCCAGTCCGTCAGGGGTGACAGCCCCCGCCGGGTCCGCACCGTGTGCCCGTGCAGCAGGACCGCGGGCGGGGTGTGGTGCACCGCAGCTGTGTGGGCCAGGTCGACGGCGGTCACCAGCGAGCCGCGCTCGGCGCAGAAGTCCGCCAGCTCGCGGGCCAGCGCGCCGGTGTACAGGGATCCCGGCCCCTCCTCCGCCAGCTGGCGCAGCATCCCGACGATGTCCGGCAGCACCACGCGGTCGCCGGCGCGCTTCACCCGCCCGTCAGGGCGGCTGAACACCTGACGCCCGGTGTCGAGCCGCATGACCGGCTCGAGCATGTCCAGCAGCGCCTCGTCCTCTGCGGTCATCACGAACCCGACGGCGGCCAGATCGATGGCGGGGGCCAGCAGCTGTGCCCACGGCAGCCGTCCGTGGCGGGCGTTCAGCGCCGCGCACCCGGCCACCAGCCCCGGGACGCCGAAGGTCGCACCACCGATGGTGTAGGGGACGCGCTCGGCTGCGAACACCACCTCGGTGTCGGCCGTGCGACCGCCCTGTGTCCGCAGCGGGACGTCGACGAAGCCGTCGACGGCCGCCACACGACCGTGGGCATCGGCGTGGAGGGCGTGCATGCCCGACAGCAGCGAGACGACCAGTGGCTCGCAGACGCAGGCCGCCAGCGTCATGGCCGCGGCGGCGTCGGCCGCGGTGCCACCCTCGGTCAGGATGCGTCGACCGACCGCTGCCGTCTCGGGGCTGTGGGCGGCGACCAGGCCGCCGGGGTCGGCCCCCTCCGGCCGGTGGATCATCCGACCCGGTCGCCGAGGTCCGCGTGCCAGCCCACGATCAGGTCGGTCAGCTCGGTGGGGACCTCCAGCTGGGGCACGTGACCGACGTCGGGCA
>JBFKGB010000283.1:0-4992 GCA_041633535.1 Euzebya sp.
ACCCCCGTCAACGTCGCGGCGCCCTGCTGGTGGGGCTGTCGGTGATCGGTGCGATCGCCGTGTTCCTCTCCGTCTCGGGCTTCGTCGCCGACGTCGAGGCGCAGGTCGGGCCGATGCGGTCCGTCGTCCGGCTGACCGCCGACGTCGCCGCGTTCCAGCCCGTCCCGCCCGAGGCGATGGAGGTCGTGGAGATGCCGGACCGGTGGCGGCCTCCGCTGGCCGTGGCCGGCACGCGCGACGTCGACGGTCGGGTCCCCGCCACCGCGCTGCCGGCGGGCACGCTGCTGGAGCAGGGCGACCTGGTCGAGCCACCGTCGATCGGCGCGGGCGAGCGGCAGATCGCGATCCTGGTCGACGCCGAGACGGGGGTGGCGGGCAACATCGGTGTCGGTGACCTGGTCGACGTCGTCGCCACCCGCCAGGGACTCGACGGCGAGGTGCCGCGGGCCGAGATCGCCATCGAGGGGGCCCGCATCCTGTCGATCGGTGTGCCGCAGGCCGCCGAGGGCGTGGACCCGACGACGGGCGGCTTCGCCACCGGCGAGGTGGTGCCCATCACCTTCGTCCTGCCGACCGCGGACGTCCTGCGGCTGGCCTACATCGAGTCCTTCGCCTCCACCGTCCGCCTGGCCCTGCGGTCGCCGGTGGACGGCGGTGTCCTGCAGCCGCCCGAGCGCGTGTACGCACCCACCGCGACGGGGGAGGGCGGGGCATCGTGATCAACGTCCTGCTGGCCGTCAGGTCCACCGACGTGGCCGCCGAGATCGCCGACCTGGTCGCCGAGTCCGGCACCGTCACGGTGACCCAGACCGTGCCCGACACCGTCGCCCTGACGTCGGCGCTGGAGCTGGCCGAGGTCGACGTCGTCCTGCTGGACTCCGGCATCGGGCCGCTGTCGGCCCTCGACGTCGCCCGCGACCTGACCCAGCGGATGCCCGACGTCGCCCTGGTGCTGCTGGCCGAGCAGGCCGAGCCGCAGGTGCTGGAGCGGGCGCTCAACGCCGGCTTCCGCGGGGTCGTCGCCACCCCGCCGTCGCTCGAGGACCTGACGGCCAAGCTGGAGGCCGCCGGCACCTGGTCCCAGCGCCTGCGCAACCGGCTGACCGAGACCAGCGAGGACCGCCGCGGCCGGATGATCGTCGTGGCGGGGGCCAAGGGCGGGGTGGGCACCACGACCATCGCCACACACCTGGCGCTCGAGGCCCAGCTGGCCAACCCCGACCGGCGTGTCTGCCTGGTGGACTTCGACCTGCAGGCAGGTGACGTCCGCACGCTGCTGGACCTGACCCACCACCGGTCCGTCGACGACCTCGTGGAGGTGTCGCAGGAGGTCACCTCACGGCACCTCGGTGACGCCCTGTACGCCCACCCCTCGGGGCTGCGGATCCTGCTGCCACCGCCGCAGGGCGAGCACGAGGCCGACGTCCTGCCCGAGGTCGCACGCGGGATCCTCGGGTCGATCCGGACGCGCTTCGACCTGGTCGTCGCCGACGTCGGCACCGTCGTGACCGACGGCGGGTCGGTGGCCACCGAGATCGCCGACGAGGTGCTGCTGGTCGTCACCCCCGACGTGCTGGCCATGCGCGCGGCCGCCCGGCTGGTCGAGCTGTGGGACCGCCGACGCTTCCGCAAGGACGGCGTGTCGGTGCTGGTCAACCGGGCCAGCCGCGACACCGAGGTCCAGCCGGACCTGATCGCCCGCGTGCTGGACCTGCCAACCCTGGCAGCGACCGTGCCCGCCGCCTTCCGCGACCTGGAGGGCCCGGTCAACACCGGCATCGGTGCTGGGCTGCCCGACGGGCCGGTCCGCGAGGGGATCCTGGAGGTCAGCCGCGAGCTGCAGCTGGTGCGTCCCCGCCGCCGCCGCAGCCAGTTCAGCCGGTCCGGCGAGACGGGGTCGGTCATGGTCGAGGCCCTCGGTCTGCTGCCGTTCGCCGTCGCCGGTCTGCTGCTGTTCTGGCAGCTGGTGCTGGTGGGCTGGACGTGGTCCAGCGGCACCCACGCCGTCCGCGAGGGGGCCCGGGAGCTGGCCGTGGCCGGCGCGCAGACGGTTCCTGCGGTCGTCACCGAGGAGCTGCCCGGCTCGATGCGTGAGGGCCTGGTCGTCAGCGTCGACGGCGCCACCGTCCGCGCGGACGTCGGGGTCCCGCTGCTGGCACCCGGCTGGATGTCGCCGTGGCGGGTCACCGTCCAGCAGGGCACGGTGCGGGAGCCAGGGTCATGAGCGGGCGGACGTGGCGTCATGAGGACGGTGCCTACGCCATCGAGATGCTCGGGATGCTGCCCTGGTTCGCGCTGGCCGCGACCATGGCGTTCCAGCTGGCCGCCATCGGTGGTGCGCTGACGGCCGCGGAGAACGCCGCCCGCACGGGCAGCCGCACCGCAGGGCTGGGCGGTGACGCCGTCGCGGCGTCGCTGGACGCCCTGGACCCGGGGATGCGGGACCGCACGGCCGTGTCGCAGGACGGCGAGACCGTGACCGTCCGCATCGACGTCCCCGTCGTCATCCCGCTGATCGACCTGGACGTCACCACCGTCGAGCGCTCGGCCACGCTGCCCTCTGGGAGCAGCTGAGGGTGGCGCTGCGCAGCCGCCGTGACGACGACCTGACCGAGGACCGGGCAGGCCTGGCCCCCGACGTGTCCCGCTACCGCGAGATGCTGCTGGACGAGGTCGACCTGGACGAGCTGGACACCCTGTCCCTCACCCAGCGACGGGCCCGCCTGGAGCGTGTCGTCGGCCACCTCATCAGCCGTGACGGTCCGCTGATGTCGGCGGGGGAGCGCGCCGACGTGATCCGCCGGGTCGTCGACGAGTCGCTGGGCCTGGGCGTGCTCGAGCCGCTGCTGGCCGACCCCGACGTGACCGAGATCATGGTGAACGGTCCCGACCAGGTCTACGTCGAGCGGGCCGGCCGGCTGACCCTGTCGGGCACCAGGTTCTCCTCCACCGAGCAGCTGCTGCAGACCATCGACCGGATCGTCAGCCAGGTGAACCGCCGGGTCGACGAGTCCTCGCCGATGGTCGACGCACGCCTGCCGACGGGCGAGCGCGTCAACGTGATCATCCCGCCCCTGTCGCTGGACGGCCCGGTCCTGACCATCCGACGGTTCCCGCAGGCGTTCACCATGGCCCAGCTGGCCGACCTCGACAGCGTCGACGAGCCACTGATGTGGCTGCTGCGTGCGCTGGTGCGTGTGCGCTGCAACGTCATCGTGGCCGGGGGGACGGGGACGGGGAAGACCACGTTCCTGAACGCCCTCAGCGGCTTCATCGGTGACCACGAGCGGATCGTCACCATCGAGGACTCCGCCGAGCTGCAGCTGCAGCAGCCCCACGTCGTGCGGCTGGAGTCCAGGCCGCCCAACGTGGAGGGGCGCGGGGCGGTGTCGATCCGCGACCTGGTGCGCAACAGCCTGCGGATGCGTCCGGACCGCATCATCGTCGGTGAGGTCCGCGGGGGTGAGGCGCTGGACATGCTGCAGGCCATGAACACCGGCCACGAGGGGTCGCTGTGCACGGTGCACGCCAACTCCGTCACCGATGCGGTCCTGCGCCTGGAGACCCTGTCGTCGATGAGCGACCTCGACATCGCCTTCGAGGCCCTGCGTGACCAGATCGAGGGGGCGCTGGACGTCATGGTCCACCTGCGTCGCTACCCCGACGGGTCCCGTCGGGTGGGTGAGGTCGCCGTCCGTCGCACCCCGGACCGCGGCGCCATCAGCCTGGAGCCCGTCAGCCGCTTCGTCACCGAGCCGGTGGGCGACGACCTGGTCGTCCGCGGGCGGTTCGTCCACGAGCCGCTGCCCGGCTGGCTGCACGAACGGCTGCGGCTGGCCGGCATCGGCAGCCATCCTGCGTTCGAGGTGGCCCCGTGACGCCGGCCGTGTCCCTGGCGCTGCTGGCGCTGACGCTGCTGCTGGCCGTGGCCGGCATCCGCAGCCTGCTGGCCGGCCGGGCACAGCAGGCCCTGGTCCGGCGTCGGGCCCGGCCGGTCGCCGGGGGTGACGGTGTCCCGGCGTGGCGACGGACGATCGACGCCGTCGTGACCACGACCCCCGTGGGCCGTTCGGTGCAGGACCGGCTGCGACGGGCCGACGTCCGTGGGCTGCTGGCCGGGGACGTCGTGGCCGCGGCGGTGGCTGCGGCGGCGCTGGTCTCGGCGCTGGCCTCGCGCGTGGTCACGGTCCCGGCCGCGCTGGTGCTGGGTGCGGCCGTGGTGCTGGCCGCCAACGTCCGGCTGGACGTGCTGGTGCGTCGACGCGCCGCGCTGTTCGCCGACCAGCTGCCCGACATCGCGCGGATCATGGCCAACGCCGCCGGTGCCGGCATGGCGATCAGCAACGCGCTGGGGCTGGCCGCCCGGGAGATGCAGGAGCCCGCCCGGTCACTGCTGGGGCAGGCGGTGCGGCAGATGGAGGTCGGGCAGAGCCTGGCCGGGGCGATGGCGGACCTGGAGGACGCAGCGCCGTCCCGCGAGATGGCGGTGCTGGTCAGCACCCTCGTCATCCAGCAGCGCACCGGCGGTGACGTCATCGACGCCCTGCGCGAGATGTCGGTCAACCTGGAGCACCGTCGGGACCTGAAGCGCGAGGTCGACACGACCATGGCGGGCGTGCGCTACACCGCCTACGCCGTGATGGGGATCGGCGTCGCGGCCCTGGCGATGGTGGAGTCGATGACCCCCGGCAGCCTGCGGCGGCTGACCGAGCGGCCGTCGGGTCAGGTCGTCCTGCTGCTGGCGGCCGCCTGCTACGCCGCCGGGTACACCGCCACCCGCAGGCTGTCACGGGTGGACGTGTGAGGGCCCGGACGGTGCAGCCATGACCGCGTTGCTGTCCGGCCTGGCGATGACCGTCGCCTACGTCGTCGGCCTGGTCGGCCTGCGCCTGCTGCGCAGCCCGGCGGACGCCACCGAGGACCGGGCCCTCACCGGCCGCACCGGCCAGCTGCAGGGCGCCGGCTCGACGTCGCTGGTCGCCCGCCTGCGGC
>JBFKGB010000284.1:0-4989 GCA_041633535.1 Euzebya sp.
CGCCCAGCTGCACGCCCGGCCCCGTCCCCAGCTGGTTGGCGTGGATGCGTGGGGTCATCCCGGCGGCGACGCCCGCCTGCAGCACGGCGCGCGACTGGTCGGCGTCGAACGCACCCACCTCACAGAACACGTCGACCCCGCGGGCCAGGCCTGCGCAGGCGGGGGTGATGTCGGTGATGACCTGCGCCACGTAGTCGTCGGTCCGCATGTCCGGCGGGGTGACGTGGGCACCCAGCAGGGTGGTGTGGGGCGTGACCTCGCCCGCCAGGCGCAGCAGCCGGGCCTCACCGTCGGCCGTGGCGGCGTAGCCGGACTTGATCTCCCGCGTGGTGATGCCCGCTGCGCGTGACTCCGCGACCCTCCGGGCCAGCAGCGTCCGCAGGGTCTCGGTGCCGGCCTCCCGTGTCGCCGCGATCGTGGTCGCGATGCCCCCTGCGGCGTAGGGGGCACCGGCCATGCGGGCCGCGAACTCCGCCGAGCGGTCACCGGCGAACACCAGGTGGGTGTGGCTGTCCACGAAGCCCGGGACCACCGACCGACCCTCGACGCTGCGCTGCCGGTCCGCCGCGGGGGCGGGGCCGGTGCCCGTGGCCAGCACGCGGGCCCGACCGTCGTCGTCCGCACCCATGACCACCCACGCGTCGACGAGCCCGCGGCCGGCCTGGGCGTCGGAGGACGCACCGTCGCCGAGCACCGTCGGATGGCCGGGGTCGTGGGTCACCAGCAGGCTGATGCCGGTCAGGACGGTGGTGGGAGGGGTGCTCACGGGGTGGCTCCGGTGGTCGGGTCCAGGGCATGGACGGCGGCGGCCAGGCGGGTGACGACATCCACGGTCGCGTGCCGTCCGTCCGCCACGAGCATGCGACCCCCGACCATGGTGTGGGTCACGTCGGCGGCGGTGGCGGCGAAGACGACCCCGGCGGCCAGGTCGGTGCGGCGCAGCCCGGCCAGGCGCACCGAGTCCAGCCCGACGACGCACAGGTCGGCCAGCGCACCGGGCGCGATCCGGCCGGCGTCGCCCCACCCCAGGCTGCGTGCGCCCCCGGACGTGGCGGCATCCAGCAAGGTCGCCGCTGGCAGGTTCCCACGTCGCTGGCTGGCCAGCCGCAGGTCCAGCTCGACGCCGCGGGCCTCGGCCAGCAGGTCGGTGCTGGCGTGCTGGTCGGTCCCCAGCGACAGGGTCACGCCCGCGGCGACCAGGCGGTCGGCCGGGGCGATCCCGTCGGCCAGGTCCCGCTCTGTGGTCGGGCAGATGCAGGCGCCGGCGCCCGGGGTCCCCAGCAGGGCGATGTCGTCGTCGTCGACCCAGACCGCGTGGACGGCCGTGAAGGACCCGTCGACCACGCCGGCGTCGGCCAGCACCGCCACGGGCCGACGTCCGTGATGGGCCAGGGTGGCCTCGACCTCGGCCGGCTGCTCGGCGACGTGGGCGTGCAGGACCACCGGGTCGCCACCACCGGCCCGCAGCGTGGCCATCACCTGCGCCACCTCCGCCTGCTGGGCGGCGGGGACGGCCCGGACCGAGTGGATGGCCGCCCCGACCCGCACGGTCGGGCTTCCGGTCAGGTCCTGGATCCGGCTGGCCCAGCCGTCGACGTCGCCGTCGCTGAAGCGACGCTGCACGGGGTCCAGGCCCGGGTCCGTCAGCGTGTCCCCGACGCCCGCGGTCAGGTAGAGGGCGTCCAGCAGGGTCATGCGGATCCCGACGTCGGCTGCAGCGGCGATCAGCGCTGCACCCATGGCGTTGGGGTCGTCGTAGCGACCGCCACCGGCCGCGTGGTGCAGGTAGTGGAACTCCCCGACGGTGGTGATGCCGGCCAGCAGCATCTCACCGAACACCCCCATCGCCAGGGCGTGGTACCGGTCGGGGTCCAGCAGGCCGGCGACGGCGTACATCTGCTCGCGCCAGGTCCAGAACGACCCGGTGCCGCCGTGCGTGCGCCCCCGCAGCGTCCGGTGGAAGGCGTGGCTGTGGGCGTTGACCAGGCCCGGCAGCGTCACCCCGGGGAGGTGGGTCCCGTGCCGGACGACCTCGTCGAAGTCCACGGCGTCGGAGTCGACCCCGGCGAACCGGTCCCCCTCGACACGGATCACGACCCGGTCGGCGATCGCGCCGTCGACCCAGGCGTGGTCGCAGGCCAGTGCGCCGTCGGTCACGAGCCGACCCGCTGGACGTAGCCGGCGATGCGGGCCTCGAAGTCGGCGCGGTGGAAGCGCTGGTAGTTCTCCCAGGTCATGAACGTCGTCGGATCGGAGACCCGGTCGATGAACACCACGCCGTCGAGGTGGTCACACTCGTGCTGGAACGTGCCGGCCGTGACCCCGCGCTTGACCTCGTCATGAGCCGTGCCGTCGCGGTCCCGCCAGCGCACGCGCACCGCGACGGCGCGGGGCAGGACGCCACGGACCCCTGGGACGGACAGGCAGCCCTCGTTGATCTGCTCCTCCCCCTCCTCCAGCACCTCGAGCTGCGGGTTCACCAGGACCGTCAGCGGGATGAGGGGCTTGTAGGGGTAGCGGGCACGGGTGTGGGCGTCGACCTCGGCCACGGCCACCCGCAGCGACGAGCCGATCTGGGGTGCGGCGATCCCGGCCCCACCGGCGTCGTGCATGGTGTCGATCAGGTCGTCGATCAGCCCCTGCACCTCGGCCGAGCCGATGGCGTCGACCGGCACCGGGGTCGTCGGCACCCGCAGCACCGGGTCGCCGATGTGCACCAGGGGGCGGACGCTCATGCCGGCTGCCCCCACAGTAGCGGGAACAGGGGGTGGTCCATGGGTGCGCCGGCCGGCAGCTCCTCCTCCAGGCCGTCGAAGGGCGGGGAGGTCGTCCACCGCCGCGGCGCGTGGACCATGTCGTCGCCGAGGAACCGGATGGAGATGACCCGTCGCCGCCGGTCGGTGCCCCCGGCCCCGTGCAGCGTCAGCATGTTGAAGAACACGGCGTCGCCGGGCTCGAGCGCCCAGCCGAGGACACGGTGGGTGTCGGGATCGCCGTCGATGTCGGGCAGGTCGGCCAGGGACCCCTCGGGGAACCACCTGGCCTGGTTGTCCTGGAAGGTCCGCGGCATGTACCAGGTGCCCTCGTGCGAGCCGGCGACGAACTCCAGGGTCGACTCGCGGCTGACGGGGTCGACCGGGAACCACATCGAGGTGTTCATCCGACCTTCGACGTTGTAGTACGGCTGGTCCTGGTGCCAGGGGGTGCGCTGCCGGGTCCCCGGCTCCTTGGTCAGCATGTGGTCGTGGTACAGCCGCACGGTCGTGGACCCCATCAGCTGTGCGGCGATGGCTGCGGCCGGCGACTCGCGGATGAAGCGCTCGATCGCGGGGATCCGCTGCCAGTTGCAGAAGTCCTCGACGAACGCGCCGTCGTCGGCGGCCGAGGCGCGCTTGGCCCGCGGCGACAGGTCGGCCAGGTTGGCGTCCACGGCCTCGCGGGCCATGTCGACGTGCGCCGGTCCGAACGCACCACGGACCACGACCGCACCGTCGCGCTGGTAGGCCTCGATGGTGTCGCGGTCGATCCTCATGCCGTGCCTCCGGTGCCGTCCATCATCGGGATCCTGACGCCCCGTTCGCGGGCGACCTCGACGGCGCGCTCGTAGCCGGCGTCGGCGTGCCGCATCACACCCAGGCCGGGGTCGGTGGCCAGGACCCGCTCGAGCTTGCGCGCCGCCAGCTCGGTCCCGTCGGCCAGGCAGACCATCCCCGAGTGGATGGAGCGGCCGATCCCGACCCCTCCCCCGTGGTGGAGGGACACCCAGGTCGCACCCGACGCGGTCGTCGCCAGGGCGTTCAGCAGCGGCCAGTCCGCGATCGCGTCCGACCCGTCCTTCATCCCCTCGGTCTCGCGGTACGGCGAGGCGACGGACCCCGAGTCCAGGTGGTCACGACCGATCACGATGGGTGCCGACACCCGGCCGTCCCTGACCAGGTCGTTGAAGACCCTGCCCAGCCTGGCCCGCTCGCCGTAGCCCAGCCAGCAGATGCGGGCGGGCAGGCCCTGGAACGCCACCAGCTCGGAGGCCTTGCGGATCCACCGGTGCAGGGGCTCGTCGTCGGGGAACGTCTCGAGGACCGCCTGGTCGGTGACGGCGATGTCGGCCGGGTCACCGGACAGCGCGACCCAGCGGAAGGGGCCCTTGCCCTCGCAGAACAGGGGGCGCACGTAGGCAGGCACGAACCCGGGGTAGTCGAAGGCGCGGTCGAACCCACCGAGCTTGGCCTCGGCACGCAGCGAGTTGCCGTAGTCGAACACCTCGGCGCCGGCGTCGGCGAAGCCGACCATGGCCCGGCAGTGCGCGGCCATGGACTCCCGTGCCCGACGGGTCATCTCGGCGGGGTCCTGTGCCGCCATGGTCGCTGCGGCCTCGGGTGAGACGTCGACCGGGACGTAGGAGAGGGGGTCGTGCGCCGAGGTCTGGTCGGTCACGATGTCGGCGGGGAACCCCCGCTCGAGCAGCTCGGGCACCAGCGTCGCGGCGTTGCCGATCAGACCGACGCTGAGGGGGGTGCGGGCGTCACGCGCCTGCACGCACCGGGCGATCGCGTCATCGATGTCCTCGGCGATGACGTCCAGGTAGCGGTGGTCGACACGTCGCTGCGCACGCCAGCGCTGGACCTCGACGCACAGCGCCACGCCGTCGTTCATGGTGACGGCCAGCGGCTGGGCACCGCCCATCCCGCCGAGCCCTGCGGTCAGGGTGATGGTGCCGGCGAGCGTCCCGTCGAAGCGGCGGCGGGCGATCTCGGCGAAGCACTCGTAGGTGCCCTGCAGGATCCCCTGGGTGCCGATGTAGATCCACGACCCGGCGGTCATCTGGCCGTACATCGTCAGCCCTTCCGCCTCGAGCCGTCTGAACTCCTCCCAGTTGGCCCAGTCGGGGACGAGGTTGCTGTTGGCGATCAGGACGCGCGGCGCCCACTCGTGGGTGCGCAGGATTCCGACGGGGCGGCCGGACTGGACCAGGAGGGTCTCGTCGTTGTC
>JBFKGB010000285.1:0-4963 GCA_041633535.1 Euzebya sp.
GAGCCTGGCCGGGCTGGACGAGGGCGAGGCGGGCTACTTCAACGTGCTGACCGGCACCGAGGCGGTCGTCGACGGCCCCTTCTACGCCGAGGCCACGAACGGCCGCCCGATCGTCGCAATGACCTTCGGCACCACCTGCCAGTTCGGCCTCGACGGTGCCGAGCCCACCGCGCTGCCCGCGTTCTGCGACGGCCTCTCGGTCGGCGACCCGATCCCGGCCGACGCGGTCACCGCCGACGGCAACCCCGCCCGCGTCGAGCAGACGTTCTTCGCCTTCTACGACGCCGGCGCCCCGTACTTCCCGTCGTTGCTGATGATCGGCATCCTGGGCGTCCTGTTCGTCCTGCACATGGTGCTGCTGGCCCGTGACGAGAAGCGCGAGCGGATGGAGGCAACCGAGGCTGCAGCCGAGGCTGTCGAGTCCGAGGAACGGGATACCGTGTCCGTGTGACCCCCTCCTCCACACGACGAGTGCCAGCAGCGCTGCTGCTGGCGTTCGTCGTTTTCGCCGCCGGCTGCACCCTGGGGACCCAGGAGAACAACCCGGGGGGCGGCGCCATCAACATCGACACCGTCCCGCTGATCGCCGCGGCTGACCGTGATGACGCGCCCGACGTCTGCGGAGAGACGCTGGCGGGCGAGGATCTGTGCCTGGCCGACCTGGCGGGCACGCCGGTGCTGGTCAACTTCTGGGCATCCTGGTGCGGCCCCTGCGCCCGCGAGATCCCCGAGCTGGTCGCCGTCGACGCCGACTACGGCGAGGAGCTGGCCCTGGTCGGTGTCAACGTGCAGGACACCGTCGTGAACGCGCGGTCCTTCGAGCGGGACCAGGGCGTCACCTACCCCTCCTTCCACGACGAGGGTGCGGTCATCGCCGCCGCGTTCGGGGGCATCGCGCCCGAGGCGCTGCCGTCGACCATCCTGCTGGACGCCGACCACCGTGTTGCGGTCCGCCTGTTCGGCGCCGTCAACCGTTCCCAGCTGCAGCCCTACCTGGACGCCCTCGTCGAGGGCGCCTGACCCCCCGGAGCCCCCATGGACCTGCTACTCGCGGTGACCAGCGACCTGGGCGCCAGCGCCCAGTCCGCCATCACCTCCTCCAACCTGGTGATCGCGGCGGGGGTCGCGTTCATCGCAGGCCTGGTCTCCTTCGCCAGCCCCTGCGTGGTGCCGCTGGTGCCGGGCTACCTGGCCTACATGACCGGTCTCAGCGGGGCCGACCTGCGGGAGGGGACGGGGGGAGCCCGCGCACGCGCCAGGGTCCTCTCCGGTGGGCTGCTGTTCGTCCTGGGCTTCGCGATCCCCTTCACCCTGCTGGGTCTGACCGCCGGTCGGCTGTCGGCGACGTTGTCCAGCCGGCCCTGGCAGATCGGGCTGGGCCTGATGGTGATGTTCCTGGGCATCGCCTTCACGGGGATCCTCCCGTTCGACTTCCTCAGGCGTGAGGCCCGCATCACCGACAACGCCATCGACAAGGGCGTGCTGGGGGCCCTGCCCCTGGGCTTCGTCTTCGGGGTCGGCTGGACGCCCTGCATCGGGCCCGCGCTCGCCGCGATCCTGACGTTGTCGGCGGCACAGGGCGGTGGCTCGTCGGCCCGAGGCGGTGCCCTGGCGTTCATCTACGCCGTCGGTCTGGGCCTGCCGTTCATCCTGTTCGGCCTGCTGTTCAACCGCCTGGGTGGGCTGCTCGGCTTCCTGCGTCAGAATGCGGGTCGACTGCAGGTGGCCGGAGGCGTTATGCTCGCCCTCGTCGGCCTCGCCATAGCGACGGGACTGTGGGATGCCTTCCTGGTGTGGACGCGTCCGCTGATCAGCGGCTTCGAGCCACCCATCTGACGACGCGTGTTGTGCACATCTGTGCACAACCTGTGGACAACCGCGTCCGCACAGCCGTCGGTCGCCATGGTGACCCGGCCGAGGGCGTGGACGCGCCGACGGGCCATACTGGGGGCTGCGCATGACCGACACCCTCCCACCGCAGGCAGACCTGCCTGACGGCAGCGCCGCAGCCAGCCGTCCGCCAGGACCGCGCCTGCCGCTGATCCCCGGTCCCATCGAGACCGCGGGGTTGCTGTGGCGACGGCTGCGGCGCATGTCGACGGCGCTGATGCTGCTGTTCGGGCTGTCCGTCGCGACCCTGCTGGCGACCTTCATCCCGCAGGAGCCCGTCATCGCCTCGACGGTCCGTCTGTGGCGTGACGGCACCGAGGGCCCGGGCGAGACCGTGGCACGCGTGTTCGACGCGCTCAGCCTGTTCGATGTCTTCGGCTCGTGGTGGTTCGCGGCGCTCACGGTCCTGCTGTTCGTCAGCCTGACCGGCTGCCTGATCCCGCGCTGGCGGGCCTTCGCCCGCAACGTGCGCCGCCCTGCGGCCCGTGGCGGGAACCTGGGGCGCCTGACCCACCACGTCACCTTCGACCGGCCGGACGGTGACGACGCGGCCGTGCTGGACCGTGTCGACAGGGTCTTCCGCCTGTACCGCACCCAGCGCGTGACGTCACGAGGCGGCCAGGCGCAGCTTGCTGTCGAGCGCGGGCACTGGCGCGAGCTGGGGTCGCTGGTGTTCCACACCAGCTTCTACCTGCTCTTGATCGGCGTGACGCTGGGCGCGGCGTTCTCCTTCACCGGTCAGATCGACATCGTCGAGGGGCGGTCCTTCGCCGACACCCCGCTGGGCTACCAGTCCCAGACCGCCGGCCGGCTGTGGGACACCGACCGTCACGACGCCCGGGTGACGACCATCGAGGACTTCGAGGTCACCTACCTGGACGGCGACAACAGCTTCGTGGCCGACGAGTTCGTCTCGACGGTCACGTTCACCCCGACCGACGGTGGCGAGCCCGTCACCCGCGAGATCCGGGTCAACCACCCGACCCACTTCGAGGGGCTGACGTACTACCAGCGTGCGTTCGGCTTCGCGCCACGGATCACCCTGCGCAGCGGTCTGGACGGGGGCGAGCTGTACAGCACCAACCTGATCCTGCGGACCGACGCCAACGGGCTGTGGACCGCCCGCGACAAGATCAGCCAGGGCTCCTCGGACCCAGACCGCCCGCTGCCCCAGATCGGCATCGAGGTCTTCTTCCTGCCCGACGCCGAGTTCGGTCCCGACGGCGGGATCGTCTTCAACAGCCCCGAGCCCAACGACCCGCGTCTGCTGGTGACGATCTACTCCGCCGACGACCTGGGGCTGGACCGTCCGGTCCCGGTGTCCCAGCTCAGCTGGCCGCAGTCCGCGATCATCGACCAGGCCATGATCACCCCCGGCCAGTCGGTCCCCTTCGCCAGCGGCCTGTTCCAGGTCGAGATGGACACCGACATCGCGATGTGGACGGGCCTGCAGGTCAGCCACCAGCCCTACCGCTGGCTGCTGCTGACCGCCGCCTCGCTGACCCTCATGGGGTTGGTACCCTCGCTGTACGCCTACCGGCGGCGGCTGTGGGTCGAGGTGCACGACGACCACGTCGTCCTGGCGGGCGTCGCCCAGCACCGCAAGAGCCAGTTCGTCGAGGAGTTCGACACGTTGACCGGACGAGTCGGCGACGCCCTCGGCACCCGGCCGCGTCCCGCGCCGGTGGCCAGCCCCACCCAGACCTCCACGCCACGCCAGACCCCCGGGAGCCCCGCGTGACCACCACCGCCGCCCTGTCCAACACCCTGTTCAACGTGGCCTTCGGGCTGTACCTCGTCGCGATGATCGCCGCCTTCTTCCGGCTGGCCTTCACCCGGGTCCGGGCCGACGGCGTCCAGGCGTCGACGACCGCCGGCCAGCGCGTCGGCCTGGTCGGCACCGCCCTCGTCGGCGCGGGCTTCCTGGTCCACCTGGGCTCGGTCGTCACGCGGGCCATGGCCGCCGGCCGCGTGCCGTGGGGCAACATGTACGAGTACGGCTCGGCGATCGCCCTGGTGGTCGTCGGTGCCGCGCTGGTGCTGGTGCAGCGGCGCTACCCCCACCTGATGGGCTTCATCATCGCCGGTGCGCTGCTGATGATGACCACGTCCCTGCTGCTGTTCACCGAGGCCGGACCCCTGGTCCCGGCCCTTGAGTCCTACTGGCTGCAGATCCACGTCAGCGCCATGATGTTCTCCTCCTCGGTGTTCATCATCGCGTTCGTCGCCACCGCCCTGTACCTGGTGAAGGACCGCGCCGAGCGGAAGGTCGCCATGTCGACCGCGTTCGGCGGGTCGACGGTGGGTGCGGCCCAGGTGACCGCGCCCCCGGCCGGTGAGTCCGACATCGTGGGGCGTGTGGCCGGTGACGACCTGGAGGAGGCCGAGTTCGCCTCGCCCACCGCCCAGCGTGACGCGCTGAACCCGCTGCTGTTCCCGGTCATCCCGTTCGTGGTCGTCCTGACCTTCGTGCTGCTGGTCTGGCGTGCCCCGCTGGCCGCCATGATCGCTGCCAGCGCCGTCGCGCTGATCGGTTCGGGCGTCTGGTACGCCATCCCGCACCTGCCGCCGGCCGCGAAGCTGGACAACCTCGCCTACCGGACGACGGCCTTCGCCTTCCCCCTCATCACCTTCGGGATCATGTGCGGCGCGATCTGGGCCGAGGAGGCCTGGGGCCGGTACTGGGGCTGGGACCCCAAGGAGACCGGGTCCTTCGTCACCTGGACCCTGTACGCCGCGTACCTGCACAGCCGCTCGACGCACGGCTGGCGCGGCCGTCGTGCGGCATGGGTCGGCGTCGTCGCCTTCGCCGCCCTGATGATCACCTACTACGCGGTGAACCTGTTCGTCGTCGGCCTGCACTCCTACGCCGGCGTCTGACGCCGAGGTCGGGTCACTCCTCCTCGTCGGAGGCCGTCCCCGCCTCGTCCTCCTCGTCACCCAGCAGGTGGGCGGGGATGTCGGGCGTCCGGGCGGCCACGGACGTGCGTGGTACCCCGTCGACCCCGCACTGCGGGCACTGGCGCTGCCACTCCGGCAGCTCGCGGCCGCAGCTCGGGCAGGCGATCAGCTC
>JBFKGB010000286.1:0-4953 GCA_041633535.1 Euzebya sp.
CTCGATGGAGTAGCCGCTCATCAGCAGCTCGGCGGCCGAGGCCCCCAGCTCGATCTCGCCCGCGGTCGGGTCGTCCTCATCGCGGGTCAGGGTCAGCGCGGTCAGCGAGGCGGTGCTCGGCAGGCTCAGCGCCACGTCGTTCAGGACACGGGCCACGGCGATCTCGTCACCCATGGCGGTTGCCAGCAGCGTGTTGCCGGCGGCCAGCTCGTCGGCCAGGCCCTGGAAGGCCGCCAGCGCGGTGACCTGGGCCTGGACGGTGTTGACCTCGGACTGGGCGGCGTCGCGGTCGGCGACGGCACGGTCGACCGCACCCTGCTTGGTGATGAACGCCAGGACCAGCAGCGCGACGAACGCCAGGACGGCCAGCGCCAGGTAGAGGTTGCCCCGTCGTGCGGTCTCCTGCTTCTTGATGGAGGACGGGAGGAGGTTGACCTTGACGCTCATTCCATCGCCCCCATCGCCAGGCCGACGGCGGTGCCGACGAACGGCTCGGCCTCGGCCAGCTGCTCGGGCGTCAGCGGGACCTTGCCGATCCGCAGGTGCTGCATCGGGTGACCCCGGTCCACGGGCAGGCGCACGGCCTGGGCCAGCCGTTCGGGCAGGCCCGGCAGCATCGACCCGCCGCCGGTCAGGACCAGACGGCCGACCTGTACGGCATCGTTCTGCGCGCGGTAGTAGTCCAGCGATCCGCGGATCTCGGCGATGAACCGTTCGCTGCGGTCGCTGACCAGCTGCGACTCCGCACCGGGCTGCGGGTTGGGCTGCATCTTGGCTGCCTCTGCCTGCTCCCAGGACATGCCGGTCGTGTTGACCAGGGCCTCGGTGATCGCGTTGCCGCCCATCAGCAGGATGCGCACGAAGCGCGGGACCGCCTGGCTGTGCACCACGATGTTGGTGACCGTGGCGCCGACGTTGACCAGCATCTCACCGACCGAGGGGTCGCTGGCCTGCGCCGTCGTCTCGTCCACGAGGGTGCGCAGCAGCGCGAAGGCCTCGAGGTCCAGCGTCAGGGGGGTCAGCTTCGCCTGCTCCAGGACGGTCATGACGGTCTGGACCATCTCGGTGGCGGCGGCGACGACCAGGACGCGCTGCATCGCGACGCCGTCCTCGGTCTGGTACTCCCGCAGCACCTGGAAGTCCAGCTGGGCCTGGTCGATCGGGATCGGGATGAAGTCCTGGACCTGGAAGGGCAGCGACTCCGCCATCTCGTCGCGTGGGAGGGCGGGTAGGTCCATCTGACGGACCACGACCTGCTGGTTGGCCACCCCGACGGCGACACGGCGGCCCTTGAAGCCGTACTGCGACCACAGCAGGCGGATGGCCTCGGAGACCTGCTCGGTCTCCACGACCTCGCCGTCGCGGACCGCGCCTGGGGGCAGCATGACCTGCCCGAGACGCTCAAGCGTCACGGGGCCACGCCCGCCTGACAGCTGCACCGCGCGCACTGCGCTGGAGCCGATGTCGAGACCGATTGTCGAAGCCATGGGGGGAAGATGCTCCTGTTGCGGTGGCCTGGGTCAGCGCGCCTCGTCGGCGACGTCCCGGGCCTCTGACGCGACCCGCTTGAACGAGGCGTCGATGTAGTCGGCAAGCTCCTTGCCGCGGATGCGGTAGTTCTTGCCGACGCGGATTGCGGGCAGGTCGCCCGACTTGATCAGGCGGTAGACGGTCATGTTGCTCACTCGCATGTGCTCAGCTACCTCAGCGACCGTCCACAGGCGGTCTTGGTCTATCGGTGCCATCAGTTCTCCTCCGAGACCGGCGTGCGGTCTCCCCTGTTCAGTTGTCCTTGGGTCCGGGGCGGGTCTGCCAACCCACGAGCCGAACCATCACTCAGGTGTCACATGCTCTGCCAAGCCTTGACTCCCGCACCCATGGTGCACAGGGCTCACACTGCTCGTCAAGAGCAACGTTGGTTGACTCTAGCCACATGAACCACATGAGCAACATCGACGGTGGCCGGAATCCGCAGGAACCCGCGGGTCCGCTGACCTCTCAGCGGCTGCAGACCGCCTCGAAAAAGCTTTCGCAGGACCCGCTATCGACGCGGTGTCACCGTGGAACCGCCGACGGTCGGTCCAGGGGTCAGCGGATGGGCCGACGGACCAACGCGATGCCCAGCGTGGACGCCACGAGCGCCAGCAGCGCCAACGCACCTGGTCCTGCCGCGCCCAGCTGCAGGCCCGTCGCGGCCAGCTCGGTGATGCCGTCAGGTCCCACGACGCCGGGCGTCGCGGGGTCGGTGTCCTCGCCGGTCGACGGCGCCGCGGTGGGGCTGTCGGTGGCAGGTGCGCCGGTGGCGGGTGTCCCGGTGGATGGTGTCCCGGTGGCGGGTGTCCCGGTGGAGGGTGGGGCGGTCGTGGGGGTCGCGGGGACGGTCGCCGCCCCCGGCGGGGCGACCTGGGCCTCGACGACGACCTGGCGGAAGGGGTCACGGGCGCCGGCGATCTGGAAGACCTCCTCCGACACCTCCCCCAGCTCGATCAAGGTGTCGATGTCGGCCAGCGCGTCAGGGTCGGGCTGGGCCGGCTCGGGCAGCGGGGCGACGGGGTCGCCGTCGGGCAGCACCGCCGGCGGCAGCGTCGGGTCCGCCGACGCGTCTACCGGGACCTGGGCGACCTCGTCGCCCCCCAGCAGGGGCTGGACCAGACCGACCCAGCCGAGGGCCAGCAGCGCCAGCCCCACGACCGCGCCCAGCGCGATCAGCAGCCCGCGGCTGACCGGTGGTCCGTCGACGCTGCTCATCCCTCTCCCCTCATGCTGACCTGGACCTCATCCTCAGGTGGAGCCGATTGTGCCCCAACAGGGTCCGGGGGTGCGGTGGCGCGGGCCGCGCCCTCCTCCAGCGGGGTGGCCTCGACCTCGACCTCCACCTCAGGCTGAGCGTTGGGGTCCAGGGGTGCCGGGACCAGCGCGAAGATCTGGGCCGTGAAGGTCGCGGTGAGGGCCGGGAAGCCGTCCTCCCCCTCCGTCAGCCCCACCTGGGTCACCAGGATCGCGCGTGACGAGCCGATCTCGAGGCGCCGCAGGAAGTCCATCAGCTGGAAGTAGGTGGACTCGATCGCCCCCGTGACCGTGACCGCGCCCAGCGCCACCGTGGGTGTGGCTGCGACCGGGGCGTCCACTACCGGCTGCGGGTCGGTGAAGGACAGCGCGGTGAAGGTGACGCCGGCGGCGTTCCCGGCGTCCTGCAGCAGCTCCAGCAGGCGTGCCTGGTCGGGGTCGGGTGGGATGTAGGCGCTCAGCCGGTCCAGGTCGGACCGCAGCTGGGGTGCGCGCAGCTCCAGCTCGCGGAGCTGCTGCACCTGGTTGGACAGCTGGGTCTCCTGCGTCTGCAGCTCAGCGATCTCGGCATCCAGCGCCGCCTGCTGCTCTCGCGCGGGCGCCTGCAGCCCGAACCACCAGCCGACGGCGGACAGCAGCGCGACGAGGACGACCGCGACGAGCAGGCGCGTCACTTGCCCAGCTCCGGCAGGCCGTCGATGTAGCGGCGGGTGCGGGCGGTGGCGTCCATGCGGACCTCGGCATCGAACCGGGTGACCGGCACGTCGCCGATGGCGTCGACGTTGGCGTTGGACAGGTACTGCTGGAACAGGCCGTCGATCTGGCCGAAGCGGCGCAGCATCTCCTCGAGCCCAGGGGTGAAGGTCTGGGTGGTGTAGCCGTTGACGACGAACACGCCGATGTCGTCGGCGTCGGTCTGGACGAACACGTCCTGGCCGGCGACGCCACCCCGGCTGTCCAGCAGCTGGCCGTTGACGTCGGTGAACGACGCAGAGTCCGGCACGCCGCGGGCGAGGTCCAGCAGCACCTGCGCCCACGACACCTCGTCGGCCATCGCGTAGGCCAGCAGCTCGTTGCCCGCCCTGGCGTCGTCGGCCATCCGCTGGAAGACCGCCAGCGAGGTGACCTCGGCCTGCAGCACCGCCACACGCTGCGCCGCCTCGTCGCGGGTGTCGACACGCTGGGACACGGTCGTGAGCTGCAGCAGCAGCAGGGTGCCCAGGATGATCCACAGGGCCGCGAGGATCAGCACCGCGGTGATCCCGCGGCGCTGCGCCAGCAGACGGCGTTCCTCCCGTTCCGGGAGGAGGTTGACGCTCATCCCAGGACCCGCAGGGCCAGCCCCATGGCCACGGCGAAGAAGGGCTGGGCGGCGTCGAGCTCGGCGGTCGTCAGCGGCACGTCGCCCATGGTGACGCTCCGGAACGGCTGGCCGTGCCTGACCTCGGTCGACAGGGCCTGGCTCAGGCGTTGGGTCAGGTCGGGGATCAGCGAGGACCCGCCGGTCAGGACGACGTCCTCGACCGCGACGGCGCCCGGGACGGTCCGGTAGTAGTTCATCGAGGACCGGATCTCCTCGACCACCCACGCGATCCGCTCGTCCAGCAGCGTGGTGTAGGGCGAGGAGGCGCCGGGCGTGACCGACTTGATGGTCTCGGCCTGCTCCCAGGTCATGTCGAAGGCGGCCGACAGCGACTCGGTGATGTCGTCACCGCCGACGTTGACGGTCCGGACGAACCGGGGGGTGCCGGCGGTGTGGATGACGATGGAGGTCAGGTTGGCGCCGACGTTGACGATGGCGTGGCCGGTGGCGGGGCCGAAGGAGTCGACGGCGGCGACGGGGTCGCGCAGTGCCCGGACCTGGGCGAAGGCGTCCAGGTCCAGCACGACCGGCGTCAGCTTCGCGGCCTTCACCGCCCCGATGGTGTCGGCGACCATCTGCTTGTCGGCGGCGACCAGCAGCACCCGCATCATGGCGGTGCCGTCCTCGTTGGCGAACTCCTCGACCAGCTCGTGGTCGAACTCGACGTCGTCCATGGGGACGGGCAGGAAGTCCTGGGCCTGCAGGCGCAGGCGGGCCTTCACGTCATCGCCCTGGATGAGGGGCAGGTCCACGGGCCGGACGATGACCTGCTGGTTGGCCAGGCCCAGCCCGACCTTGCGGCC
>JBFKGB010000287.1:0-4938 GCA_041633535.1 Euzebya sp.
GGTCCACGGGGGCGTCGGCGGCGGCATCGAGGGCTTCGCACACGGTGGCGGTGGTCTCGGGCGCCAGATCGCCGGTGATATGACCCCACCCGTCCAGGCCGAGCTGCACGACCAGCCGCTCGCTGCGCTCTGCCCCGGCCTCATCAGCCTCGGCGGTGTCACGGTCGAGCCGGGCGACCAGGTCACCGCACACCTCGACCAGCCGATCCGGCTCACCATCGGCGGTGTCGTCGATCAGCGTGGCCATGAGGCCGTCCAGCACCTCTCGCCGGGCCACGCTCAGCGGGCGGGCCTCCAGCACGATGCCGCGCAGCTGCGACCACGACAGCCGACCCTCATCGAACGCCTGCCAGGTCAGCGGCATCGCGGCCAGGGTCTGCACGGCACGGTCGAGGAACCCGACGTCGATCCCGGTGGCCTGGGCTCGCAGGCCGGTGTGGCGTCGGGCCGGCAGCCCGTCGGCCGGGCCGGCGTCGGCCACGGCGCGCAGCACCTTCGCCATCTGCCGGTCCACCACGCGGAGGGCGGCGACGGCCACGTCCAGCGGATCGGACGGCACGTGCAGGTCGTAGGGGTCGAACGGCGCCTCGCGCTGGGCGTCCACCGCATCCCAGTCCACCTCGTCGAACGGGTCATCGAGTTCGGTCAACAGCAGGTCGCCGGCGGTCACCCGCCCGCCCGGATCGATCACCTCACCCTGCATACCCGCAGTCTAGGAAGGGGGTGTGACATCGGGCCCGCCGGGGACGCAGCTCTCCGCCGGGTCGGGGACAGGTCGACACGGGTGACCGACCCTGCAGCCGGAGGTGCCGGCAGCACACCCCCACGGGGGGCAGAGGCGGCGTACCGAGGTGCGCCGTGACGCCGCAGCGGAGGGTGCCCAGCGTCGACGGCCTGGCGGGCGCAGCAGCTGGTCGCCCCGCTGATCTGGTCACGATCCTCCGCACGTCGTCCCGGAGCGGGCTCGTCATCGTGGTCTGCAGGATCCTCGCGAGGGTGGCCGCAGCCTCAGCGGCGTGGCCACCGGCGGGACGGGGGGCGGACGGCTGGATGCCGTGTAGGTGCAAGGGGCTGCGGGAGGTGTCGGGCTGGGGACGGCGTCAACGGTCGACACGGGGGTGGCAGATGACCGGGGACGCGTGTCGGTGCAAGGTGCGACCGCGGTGGACGGTGCTGCAGACCACCCATCCGCGTCGGTGAGGGGCTCCCCGGACGGGCTGATCACCGGTCCCACCGTGTCGACGCGACGTTCAGGCACCGTTCACCGGGATGGGTGACACTCCGCCCCATGGCCATCACCCGACGTGCGCTGCTGCGCGCCTCCGCCCTGT
This sequence comes from Euzebya sp., assembly GCA_041633535.1. Taxonomy (GTDB): domain Bacteria; phylum Actinomycetota; class Nitriliruptoria; order Euzebyales; family Euzebyaceae; genus Euzebya. Next base: position 1,332 of record JBFKGB010000287.1, read on the forward strand.
CCGCCGGCGCCGTCATGCTGGCCCGGCCCCTCGGCGTCCTCGCCCAGCCCCTGGGCGCCGACGACGACTTCGGCACCTCGCGGATCAGCCGCCTGTTCCCCGGCCAGCGGGTCGTCCACGCCGACATGCACAACCACACCATCTTCAGCGACGCCGACCCGGGTGCGACCGCGGAGATGGCGTACCGCACGATGGAGGAAGGAGGGATGGACGTCGCCGCCCTCACCGACCACTCGTCGGTCTCGTGGGCGCCCGGCGGGGTCCCGTCCGAGTTCCCCTGCCCGCCTGACGGCGACCCCCTCGGCGCCGGCGAGGGATGCCGCAGCGTCATGGGCCTGTCCAACGAGGAGTGGGACACGACCCGGACCCTGGCGCAGGGCTTCACGATCCCCGGGCAGTACCTCGGGGTGCGCGGGTTCGAGTGGTCCTCGCCCACCCTCGGCCACATGAACGTCTGGTTCACCGAGCAGTACATCGACCCGCTGCACACCGGCGGGGTCAGCGGTGCCTCGACCGCGGCCGACTTCGTCCACCAGGGTCGCGAGGCCGACCCGACCCCGATCAGCGCAGCGCTCGAGCAGCTGCTCCGCACCTCTGCCGAGGTGGTCGACGTCGCAGGGATGGTCGGGTTCCAGCGGTGGCTGTCGATGCCGTCGGGCAGCCTGCCCATCGGCGGCGGCAACGAGGGGCTGGCCGGGTTCAACCACCCCGGACGTGAGGCCGACCGGTTCGGCAACTTCGCCTACGAGCCGGCCATCCGAGACACCGTGGTGTCCCTGGAGCTGCTGAACCGCGACGAGGACTACCTGTTCGAGCTGACCGACATCGGCCGGACCAGCCCGCTGGTGGAGTGCCTGGACAAGGGCTGGCGCCCCGGGATCCTGGGGGTGTCGGACGAGCACAACCCGATCAAGCGGCGACCGGTCGAGGGGCTGGGTCTGGGCCGCGGCGGCCTGTGGGTCGGCGAGCTGTCCGACGTCGGGGTGAAGGAGGCGATGCGGCAGCGCCGTTTCTACGCGACCCGGGTGAAGGGGTTGCGGCTGGACGCGGCGGCCGACGGTGTGCGGATGGGACAGGCGTTCGCCCACCAGGGTGGGCGGATCCGGTTCCAGCTGGACCTGGCCACCGGGACCGAGCACGCCGGGCGGACCCTCAGCGTCCACGTCATCGCCGCGCCGGCACCCGGGACCGGGGCGCTGCTGCCAGCGGTGCTGGACCAGAAGGTCGTGACCCTGCCGACCGGGGTCGTGGAGATGGAGGTGGCCGTCGACCCCGAGGTGCACCCGTGGGTCGCGCTGCGCGTGTCCGAGCCCGGGCCGACCAGCGGCGCGGGCCTGGGGTTCCGGCCGGACGGGCGGGCCGCGGGCACCGAGTACGAGCCGTTGGGCGCCACCTGGGCCTACTCCAGCCCCTGGTACCTGGACCCGGCGGCCGCGCCGGCCCCGGCCTCCCGCCGGGCGCCGCTGACCGTGCCCGGGTCCGGGCCCGGTGCGGGGTCGGGGTCCGGGTCGAGCGGGTCCGGGTCGGGCGGGGCCGGGTCTGGATCGGGCGGGTCGGTCGGTGGGACGCCCGAGCCCACCCCGCCGACGTCACCTCAGGAGGAGACCGTCGTCACCCCCGTGGTGCACCGCCGCGGTGGTGCCGACCGGGTCGGCACGGCCGTTGAGCTGTCACGGGCCACCTTCGTGGCCGGCGTCGACACCGTGCTGGTGGCTGCTGCGGGCACGTTCCCCGATGCGCTGTCGGGCGCTGCGGCCGCGGGGACGGTGCCCGGACCTGTGCTGCTCGTCGCTGCGGAGGCCGTGCCGGACGTCGTCGTGGCCGAGCTTGAACGGCTGGCGCCCCGACGGATCGTCGTGCTGGGCGGGACGGGCGTGGTCGGCCAGGCCGTCGAGGCGCGGCTGGCCACCCTGGCCCCGATCGTGCAGCGGGTGGCCGGCGCCGACCGGTACGCGACCTCGGCGGCCATCAGCGCGGCGTTCTTCGGTGACGGCGTGAGCGAGGTGTGGGTCGCCTCGGGGGCGTCCTTCGCCGATGCGCTGCCGGCCGGGCCTGCCGCCGGTCGGGCCGGTGGTCCGCTGCTGCTGACCGCCGCCGACGCCCTGCCCGCCGTGGTCGAGGACGAGCTGCGCCGGCTGGCGCCGCAGCGGATCGTGCTGCTGGGCGGCCCGGCCGTGGTGGGCGGCGCCGTGGCCGACCGGCTGGGCGCGATCGCCCCGACCACCCGCGTGGCCGGCGAGGACCGCTACGGGACGGCGGCCGCGGTGGCCCAGCGGGTCTTCCCCGCGGCCCGGTCCCTGGTGGTGGCCAGCGGCGAGGCCTTCGCCGACGCCCTGGCCGCCGGCCCGGTCGCCCTGGTCGGTGGCGGCCCCGTGCTGCTGGTCACGCGCGACGCCGTCCCGGCGGCGACCGACGCCGAGCTGCGTCGCCTGCGTCCCGAGGTCATCACCATCGCCGGCGGCCCTGCCGCGGTGTCCGACGCCGTCCGCGCCCAGCTGGAGTCCTACGACATCCGCTGACCGGCACCGACCCGGTCCGCCGGCCCCACCCTCCCCCTTTCGACCCACCGCCGGACGGGGGCCGCGCGCGGGTGGGCCGAAAGGGCGGCGCTGACCTGCGGGTTCGCCCATCTCGGTCGCGCGCGCGGCCAGGTGAACGCAGGTAGGTGGACCGAGAGGGCGGGGAGGGGGTGGTCAGACGGGCGGCGATGCCCGAGGATGCGCGCATGGCCGACACCAACGACGCCGCCGTGGAGGTGCGGGGCCTGGTCAAGCGCTACGGCGACCACCTCGCCGTGGACGACCTGAGCTTCGCCGTGGACAGGGGGGAGGTGGTCGCCCTGCTGGGCCCCAACGGCGCGGGCAAGACCACGACCGTCGAGATCCTGGAGGGCCACCGGCAGCGCGACGCCGGCGAGGTCACCGTCCTGGGCCACGATCCGGGACGTGGCGAGCGGGCGCTGCGCGAGCGGATCGGCATCGTGCTGCAGGAGGCCGGCATCGAGGACGTGTTCACCGTCCGGGAGATCCTGCGGCTGTACCGCGACATGTACCCGCGCCGGCGCGACGTCGACGAGGTCCTGGCCCTGGTCGGCTTGACGGAGAAGGCCGACGACCGGGTCGGGACGCTCTCGGGCGGGCAGCAGCGCCGGGTCGACCTGGCGCTGGGCCTGATCGGTGACCCCGAGCTGATCTTCCTGGACGAGCCGACGACCGGCTTCGACCCCTCCGCACGCCGCCAGGCGTGGGAGGTCATCGCCGGCCTGCGCTCGCTGGGTCGCACGATCCTGCTGACCACCCACTACATGGACGAGGCCGAGCACCTGGCCGACCGCGTCATCGTCATCGCCGAGGGCCGGCTGCTGGCGGAGGGGTCCCCCGCCCAGCTGCAGGCCGGCTCCTCGGTCGTCCCGCTGCTGCGCTTCCGTCCCCTGGACGCCCGGGGTGACGACGTCGCCGAGCAGGCGGCTGCCGTCCTGGGGGCCGCTGCGACGGTCGCCGGCGACGGCTGGGTGGACGTCCGCAGCGCCGAGCCCACACGCACGCTGCACGAGCTGACGTCATGGGCGGTCGGTGCCGGCGTGACCCTCGACGGCCTGGAGGTCCGA
>JBFKGB010000288.1:0-4937 GCA_041633535.1 Euzebya sp.
ACGCCAGGGATGCCAAGTCCCGTCGGCAGTGGCAGTCCTGCCGAGGGGTGTGCAGCGACCTGATGGTCGATCCGCTGGGCCGGGCCGACCTGGGGCGGACGGATCGGGCAGGTGCTCCGATGGGGCTACCCGGGACGACCGGGTGGGGTCGCGACGCCGCCGGGGGTTCAGCCGGGCAGGAGCGGTGAAGGACCCGACGAGGTGCGGCGCACATCCGCACCACCGACATCCGTGCGTGATGCCGTCCATCAGCGTGAAGGAGCAGTCGTGACCGACAACGGACGCAAGCCGACCACCACAGATGCCGGGATCGGTGTCGCCAGCGACGAGTACTCGCTGACGGCCGGACCGGGTGGCCCCATCCTGATGGGGGACCACTACCTGCTCGAGCAGATGCAGAACTTCAACCGGGAGATGATCCCGGACCGCCAACCCCACGCCAAGGGCAGCGGGGCGTTCGGGCGCTTCGAGGTCACCCAGGACATGACGGCCTACACCAAGGCCTCGTTCCTGCGGCCGGGCACGACGACCGACGTCGGCATGCGCTTCTCGACGGTGGCTGGCGAGAGCGGCAGCCCCGACACCTGGCGTGACCCCCGCGGCTTCGCGATCAAGTTCTACACCGACGAGGGCAACTACGACATGGTGGGCAACAACACCCCCGTGTTCTTCGTCCGCGACCCGATGAAGTTCCAGCACTTCATCCACTCCCAGAAGCGTCGGGCCGACAACGGTCTGCGCGACCACGACATGCAGTGGGACTTCTGGACGCTGTCGCCGGAGACCGCACACCAGGTCGCCTGGCTGATGGGCGACCGCGGGATCCCGCGGACGTGGCGTCACATGAACGGCTACTCCAGCCACACCTACTCGTGGATCAACGAGGCCGGCGAGCAGTTCTGGGTCAAGTACCACTTCAAGACCGACCAGGGCATCGAGTACCTGACCCAGGACGAGGCCGACCGGCTCGCCGGCGCCGACGCCGACTACCACCGCCGCGACCTCTTCACGGCCATCGCCGACGGCGAGCACCCCTCCTGGACGCTAAAGGTCCAGATCATGCCGTTCGAGGACGCCGCGACCTACCGGTTCAACCCGTTCGACCTGACCAAGGTCTGGCCCCACGGGGACTACCCGACGCAGGAGGTCGGCCGCCTGACGCTGGACCGCAACGCGACGGACTTCCACACCGAGATCGAGCAGCTGGCCTTCCAGCCCAACAACCTGGTCCCCGGGATCGGCTTCAGCCCCGACAAGATGCTGCAGGCACGGCTGATGAGCTACGCCGACGCCCACCACCACCGGCTGGGCACCAACTACCAGCAGATCCCGGTCAACCTGCCCAGGTCGGCGGTCAACAGCTACGCCCAGCGCGGCGCCATGCGGATCCGCAACGCGACCGACCCCGTCTACGCCCCCAACAGCAAGGGCGGGCCGGCAGCCGACCCCGCGCGCTTCCCCGAGCAGGCCGGCTGGGCTGCCGACGGGGCGTTCACACGGGCGGCCTACCAGGCGCATGCAGAGGACGACGACTTCGTGCAGGCCACGACCCTCGTACGGGAGGTGATGGACGACGCCGCCCGTGATCGGCTGGTCAGCAACGTCGCCGGGCACCTGGCGGACGGCGTGTCCGACGAGGTGCTGCAGCGTGCGCTCGAGTACTGGCGCCGCATCGACAAGGCCGTCGGCGACCGGATCGCCGAGGAGGTCAGCGGCTGACCACGGTCGCCGGCCTCCTCGACCGACACCGCACCTCGCCCCGCCCGGGGTTCAGCGGCTCGTGCCGTCGGGCACCGCGACCCGGACGGCGGACGGCAGCACCTCCAGCGTGACCGGGGTCTGGCCGGCGGGGTCCCCATCGACCTGCAGCTGCGCCGGCGGTTCGGCCGACAGCCGCAACCGCTGGCACGAGAGCCATTCGGTGTTGGGGTGGGCGTCACGGCCCAGCGCGACCATCCCCGCCGCTGTCGTCAGCACGTGCCACGGCGTCGCACGACGGACGATCCCGACGTGCAGACGGCCGTCGTCCGGCCGGATGTCGGCGTCCACGACGACGCTCTGCCCGATGCGTCCGACGTTCAGGCACAGCACCGAATGCCCCCGGACCGTGCGCGTCTCACCGTCGACCTCGAACTCGAGGTCACGCTCGTCCAGCCCGACGGTGTTGCGCAGCCCGGCCACCACGTAGGCCAGCGGGCCCAGCACGTCCTTGACACCGCGGGACGCATCACGCACCAGCCCCGCGTCGAAGCCCGCGTCGACCATCAGCACGGCGTGCTCGTCGCGGTCCACGAGGTGCAGCACGTCCAGGTCACGCACGCCCGTGCCGGCCGCCACCTCGGCGGCGGCCCCACGGTCGTCCAGGGGGATGCGCAGGGCCCGTGCCAGCAGGTTGGCGGTGCCCGTCGGCACGATCCCGACCGTCGTCCCGCCGTCGGCCGACGCCACGCCCGAGATGACCTCACGCACCGTGCCGTCGCCGCCGATGGCGACCACCAGGTCATGGCTCTCCTCGCGGGCGGCCTCCGCAGCCCATGCGCGGGCGTCCCCCTCCCCCTGGGTGCGCCGGACCTCCACGTCGACGCCGGCAGCGCCCAGCGCCTCGACGACCGCATGCTGGGTGTCGTCGGCGTCGTGGTCACCCGACGCCGGGTTCAGGACCACCAGGGCGGTACGACCGTCGGTGGCCTCCTGGGGGCGACCTGAGGCCTCATCGAAGTCCACCACCAGGTCGACGATGTGGTCGGGCCGGTGCCAGTTCAGGAGGTGGCCTGCGCCCTCCACCCGCACCAGGCGGGCGTCGGGCAGCTCGTGGGCGATGGCCTCGCCGTGGCGAAGCGGGGTGGTGCTGTCGCCGCCGGCGACCATGACGATGGCCGGCAGGTCGATCGCGTGCAGCCGCCCGTAGTAGCTGCGGCTGGACAGCTCGGCGATCAGCGTGGCGAGCGCGCCGTGGTTGGTGTGGGCGAACTCGTCGAGGAGCTCCTCGGACACCGCTGAGGACACCCCGACCCCCTGTGCGAACCCGCCGAGCAGCAGACCCAGGGTGCTGTTGCGCAGCAGCCGCGCCGGCACGCTGGTCCTGGTCGCCGCCGCACTGGTGTCGGCCGTGGGCGCACCGTCGAACAGGTCACCGGCCAGCGTCGCGACCAGCACGAGGCCACGCAGGCGGTCGGCGACCTCGGGATGCTCCACCAGCGTGGCCAGCGTGATGAACCCGCCGGTCGAGTGGCCGACGAGCAGCGCATCGTGCAGGTCCAGCCGCTCCAGCACCGTGCGCAGGTCACCGATCAGCTCATCGGTCGTGACGTGCCGGTCGTCATCGGTCGAGCCGCCGTGCCCACGCCAGTCGAAGGTGACGACGCGGAAGCCCTTCTCGACCAGCGGCGTCGCGACCAGGTTCCAGGAGGCTGCGGTCAGCCCGTACCCATGCGTCAGCACCACGACGTCACCGTCCGGGTCGCCGGCCAGGTGGACCCGCACGCGGGCACCGTCGTCACGGCTGAGTTCCCGCTCCTCGCCATCGGGCCGGTCTCGCAGGGCGTGCCGGGTGTCGGTGTCCAGCGAGCTGGCCAACGCCTCCGCCCTGCGGACGGCCTGTGTCGCGACCCACAGCGCCGCGTGGGTGGACGCGAGTGCGCTGCGTCCCGCCTGCCGCCTCAACGATCCGAGCACATCCACGCCGACCTCCTCAGACCACCATACGGGCGGGGTGCAACCGGCCCGCGCGCGGGAGGAGGTTCAGCTCATGGCCGAGGCGGCCACGGGAAGAAGCGGTTGGTGGTCCGCTGGTACTCGCGGTAGCCGGGACGCTTGCGCACGGAGAAGTGCTCGGCCGGGACCGCGCCGGTCAGGAGGTTCAGCGTCAGGTACAGCATCGCGGACGCCCCGATGACGGCCAGCAGCAGCGTCGCCCACACCAGGAGCGGTTCGGTCGGGCGCAGCTGCAGCAGGGAGGGGACCGACGCGGACGCCAGCCCCGTCCAGACCAGCCACTCGGCGAAGTAGTTGGGGTGGCGGCTGTAGCGCCACAGGCCGACGTCGCACACGGCCAGCGGGTCCTCGTCGTGCTCGATGAACCGCAGCTTCTGCACGTCGGCGGTGGACTCCACCAGCCAGGCGACGCCCCACAGCACCAGGCCGGCGACCTCCAGCGGTGCGATGGTGCCCGAGGTGTTGACCGCCATCAGGAAGCCGGGCACCGCCAGCACCGAGGCGTTGGCCATCCCCTGGGCCAGGATCTCGGCGAGCATGTGCGCGCGCACCCGGTGGCCTCCTGCTGCCTCCAGGACGTCCCGCCGGTAGACGTAGCGCGGGAACTCGGTGCGGAAGATGACGCCCGTCAGCCGGCCCATCGTCACCGCCCCGATGCCCATCCGCAGGCCGACCAGCAGGTAGACCCCGCCGACGAGGCCCCGGCGCACGATCGCCCCGTCGCCCAGCAGCAGGACCTGCACACCGATCAGCGCGACCCCGAACGGCCAGGCGATGTCGACGTAGGACATCCTGCCGGTCCGCAGGAACGGCACGACCGCCACCGCCAGGAACAGCACCGCCTGGACGCCGGCGTTGACCAGCAGCAGCGACCGCAGTGTCGCGTTCTCCGTGAACAGGGTGACGGCGAGGACGACGGCGAAGGCGGCGCACAGCAGGGGGCCGAAGCTGATCGTGGACCCGGGGGTCACGTCGTGGGTGTCAGCGGCGCCCATCAGGCGGCCCGGCCGTTCGCGGTCTGCCGCCTGTGGTCGTCTCGCACCGTGCGCCCCTCCTCTGCTCGTCGTGGGAGCGCGGAGGCTACGGCAACGGCGCACCGTCGCGCTCGGCGTGCCCCACCGTGGTGGTGATGCGGCGCTGGCGTCGGAGGGGTCTTGGCTGCGCGGATCCAGCGCAGCGCGTTGCGCCGGTGCGACGGCGGTCATCGGTCATCGGTCAGCTTG
>JBFKGB010000289.1:0-4935 GCA_041633535.1 Euzebya sp.
CCAACTGGCGCAAGACGGCGGCGCAGGGGGCTCCTGGACCGCCGTCTTCGACCACTTGGCGCAGAACGGCGGCGCAGCGGGTTCCTGGACCGACGTCTTCGACCACTTGGCGCACGACGGCGGCGCAGAGGGGTCCGCGCCCGCCGTTTTCGACCACTTGGCGCAGAACGACGGCGCAGGGGGCTTCCTGGACCGCCGTTTTCGACCACTTGGCGCACGACGGCGGCGCAGCGCGCTCCTGGACCGTCGTCTTCGACCACTTGGCGCACGACGACGGCGCAGCGGGGTCCGCGCCCGCCGTCTTCGACCACTTGGCGCAAGACGACGGCGCTGGCACGTCTCCGTCATGTGGAAGCGGCTGATCCCAGTAGTCCGGCTCAGGCCAGGGGGTATCGGCCATCCCAGAGGGCCACGACTTGGCTTCAGCCTCGGTGGTATCGGCTCATGCCGCCAGGCCAAGCCGTGCTGGGATCACGGGACAACGCTTAGGATCAGCGGCCATGGAGCACACCACCGACCAGTTCCTCGCCCGCGGCGGGGTCACCATCTTCACCCAGACCTGGACGCCCGCCGACCCGCGCGCCCTCGTGGTCCTCGCCCACGGCTTCGGCGAGCACTCCGGCAGGTACGGCCACGTCGCGCGCGCGCTGACCGAGGCCGGGTACGCCGTCGCCGCGCTGGACCACCGCGGTCACGGCCGCTCCGGTGGCCCTCGTGCGCTGGTGGCCGACCTCGGCGAGCTCAGCGCCGACCTCGCGCTGTTCCGCACCGAGCTGGGGCGCGTCCATGACCTCCCGCAGGTCCTGCTGGGTCACTCCATGGGCGGCGCGGTGGTGCTGGACCACCTGCTGGGCGCCCACGAGCCCGTCAGCGCCGTCGTGCTGAGCGGCCCCTACCTGCGCAACGCCGCCGCCGTCCCGCTGGTGCTGCGCAAGGCCGCTCCGATCCTGGGGCGCATCCTGCCGACCGCGCCGACGCAGAAGCTCGACTCCTCCGCGGTCAGCCGCGACCCCGCGGTCGTCGCGGCCTACGACGCCGACCCCCTGGTGTTCCACGGCGCCATCCCGGCCGCCACCGGCGCCAGCCTCCTGGGTGCCGAGCAGCGGATCCTGCCCCGGGTCGGTGCCATCACCGAGCCCATGCTGATCGTCCACGGCACGGATGACCTGCTGGCAGCGGTCAGCGGCTCGACGGACCTGGCCGCGGCCGTCGGCTCGACCGACGTGACGCTGACCACCTACCCAGGGCTGCACCACGAGATCTTCAACGAGCCCGAGCAGGCGGATGTCATCGCCGACGTGGTCACCTGGCTGAAGGCGCACGCATGACGCCCGGGCTGATGCCACCGCTGACCCCCGACGAGGCCGCCGACGCCGCCGACGAGCTGTGGCGACGGCTCACCGACCTCGTCGACACCGTGGACGGTGATGCGTGGCAGGCCCCGACGCCCTGCGAGGGGTGGGACGTCGCCGACCTCGTCGCCCACCTGTCTGGGGTCACGGCGCAGTTCGCCGGCCTGCCCCAGCCGGCGGCCGATCCCACCTGGGCACCCGCCGCGGGCCTGTCCCCCCTGGACACCCTCATGGAGCAGGGCGTCGCGGCACGGCGGGGCTGGTCGGCCGCGCAGCGGCTGGAGGAGCTGCAGACGGCGCGCGCCGCCCACGTCGACGGCCTGCGCGCACTGCCCGACATGGACGGCAAGGCCGACGGTCCGACCGGTCCGACCACGCAGCGCGGTCTGTTCCAGGTCCGCATGTTCGACCTGTGGCACCACCTCGGCGACCTGGCGGTCGCCCTGGGTGGGCAGCGGGACACCGACGACCGGACCGTCGCCGCCCGCGAGTGCCATGCCTACGTCGCGGGCTTGACCCCATGGCTGTTCGGCCGGCGCGCAGGTGCACCAGAGGGCGCGACCGTCCGGCTGTCGCTGGGCGGTCCGCTGGACCTCGACGCCTCGGTCGCGGTGCAGGAGGGACGGGCGCGCTGGACCGACAGTCCTGCCACCGACGTGGTCAGCGGCCCGCCGGCCTGGTTCAGCCTCCTCATCAGTGGTCGGACCAGCAACGCGACGGCGACCGCGGACGGCCGCCTGTCGGCCAGCGGCCCGGAGGCCGAGCGGCTGCTGTCCGCGCGCATGTTCGCCTGATGGACCGCACCCGCTACATCCCGATCTCGATCGCGCTGGGCCTGTTCGTGGGTGACCTCGTGACGCTGGCGCTGCGCGGTGAGATCGCAGTCGGTCGGCTGGCTGCGTCGGCGGTGGTCTCCATCGTCGCCTACGCCTTCGCACGCTGGTTCATCGAGCGGCGGGGCCCGGCGGGATGACCGGGCTGTCCGGTGTCGTGCTGGCCGGCGGGTCGTCACGACGCATGGGGCGGGACAAGGCCCTGATCGAGGTGGACGGCACCAGGCTGGTCGACCGGGCCGTCGACCGTCTGCGTGCGCTCACCGATGACGTCGTGGTCGCCAGCGGCCCCCGCACGATCGACCGCCTGGCCGTCCGCCAGGTGGCCGACGTTCGTCCGGGCGCAGGCCCCCTGGCCGGCCTGGCCGCGGGTCTGGCGGCTGTGCGCCACCAGGTGGTGGCGGTCCTCGCCTGTGACCTGCTGCACCCCGACACCGGCCTGCTGGCGGCGCTGGCGCGTGTCTGGGACGGCACGGCCGCCGTCATCCCGTCCGTGGCCGGCCGGGCCCAGCCGCTGCACGCCGTGTGGGCTGCCCGGGCGGCGGAGCCGATGACGGCGCTGCTGGACACCGACGTCCGCTCGGTCCTGCAGGCCGCGGACCTGCTGGGTGCGACCGTGCTGGACGACGCCGCCACCGCGGCGCTGGCCACCGACGCCCGCTGGGCGACCAACCTCAACACCCCGGCGGACCTGCCCCACGGCTGACCGCGGTCCAGGACGGTCAGGCCAGGCCTGCGGCCCGCAGCGTCGCGACGGCACGGTGCGCAGGCACGCCCGGTTCCGTCGGCGGGAAGTCGCAGGCGGCCAGGCCGTCACGCAGCGCCGCCGCCACCACGGCCGCGTCGGGCACCTGGTCGCCATCGAGCACGGCCAGCAGCAGCCGCTGCGGGTCCCCTGCGCCGTCGAGCAGCCAGAACCGCCGTCCCGAGGCGTCCCATCGGATCACCGGGTCGACGCCGGAGTCCCACCAGATGTCAGCGGTCTCGCGCAGCTCCGGCGCGGGGATCTGACGGTCGGCGGACATCAGCGGGGCGGCATCAGCGGCAGGGACCGTCGGCCCCGGCTGCCCTGCCGCCGGTCCAGGTAGGCGGCCAGCTCGGCGTACACGCCCGGCGAGGACATCTCGATCAGCTCGCGCTTCATCGACCGGTAGACGGGTGTGGACCCCTGGTAGGCGCTGTCGTCGTCGGTCGTGCACCACCAGTCGAAGTCGGCGCCGCCGTCGCCCCACGCGCCACGGTCGTAGCTGGTGATGGTCGTCGTCACCCGCTCCTCGCCGTCGTCCGCCCAGTCCGTCTCGATCTCGCGACGCAGGGGCACCAGCCAGCAGACCTCCGGCTTGTAGGCGACGAAGTGCTCGTCGCGCTCCATGGCGAACTGGTGCAGCGCACACCCGGCGCCACGGGACCACCCGGTCCGGTTCAGGAAGATGCAGGCACCGTCGACCATGCGCGTGCGCTGGGCGCCGTCGGCCTCGGTCGCCACGACACCCTTGCGGCTGGCGACGGCATGGTGCTGCATGTACTCCGGCCCCAGCACGTCCACCATCTCGACGGTCCGGTCGCGGTCCTCGTCGTCGACGAAGTGCGCCCCGAAGCGGCAGCAGCCGCGGTCGTCGCCCTCCACACCCTCGGTGCCGGGGCAGCCCTGCCCGTAGATGCAGGCGTAGGTCGAGGTCAGGAACGACACGTCGAACAGGTAGCGCTCGTGTGGCTCGTCGGGGTCGGTGAGGCTCACCCATTCGCGGTCCAGCATGGGTGCGGAGGGTAGTCGGTCACCCCTCCCGCCGCGACGCCGCCCGCGCCCCGTCAGGCCCCGACTGCAGCGCCTCACCGATCCACCTGCCTCTGCGTGGATACTCTTGTTCCATGGACTTCGACTACGAGGGAGCCGAGGACTTCGGAGGGAACATCCTCTGGGGTCGGATCGCGGTGTTCGGGTTTGCGCTCGTGCTCGCACTGCTGTTGGGCCGCTGCACCAGCGGTGGGGGTGGGGTGGACCAGTCCGTCTACGACACCCTCGTCACCGAGAAGGCGAGCGTCGACACCGCCCTGCAGGCGAAGGACCAGACCATCGCCCAGCTGCAGCAGCAGCTCAGCGAGGCGCGTGCCAGCCAGCAGGCCGGCACGGTCACGCCCGGAACGACCGACGGCACGACCGGCACGACCGGCACCACGCCGCCGGCCGACACCACGACGGGTCAGACGGACGCCAGCGGCAACCGGATCTACGAGGTCCAGCCGGGCGACACGCTGTCCACGATCGCCGCGTCGGTGTACGGGGACCCGACGGCGTTCGCGATCATCGCCAGCGCCAACAACATCTCCGGCGCCAACCAGCTGCAGATCGGCCAGCAGCTGATCATCCCGCCCAACCCCGACGCCGGGCAGTAGCCCGCCGCAGGTCGGCCACGTCCGACGCGGTCGAGTATCCTGCGCGCCGACGCACCGGCAGTGGTGTGTCGACCATCTGACCCTCGCCGGACGGACGTGATGAGGGGGCCGAGCCGGCCCAACGTCTGATCCACCGCGAGACCACAGGTCCAGGCTGCGAGCCGACGGCTCGCGAAAGCAGAGGTTCGCCATGACGGCACCGTCCGATCAGCCCCAGTCCGCCACCGACGACACCACCCCGGTCCCCGCAGAGGAGACCCCCGCGGCCCCCGCAGAGGAGACTCCGGTCGAGGAGACCCCCGCGGCCCCCGCAGAGGAGACTCCGGTCGAGGAGACCCCCGCGGCCCCCGCAGAGG
>JBFKGB010000290.1:0-4918 GCA_041633535.1 Euzebya sp.
ACCGAGCCGCTCGAGAGCGAGATCGAGGCAGACCTCGAGCAGCAGGCGGCCGGCATCGACATCGACCGTGTCGAGTGCCCGCGCAACGTCGAGCCGCAGGCCGGGCGTGTCTTCGTGTGCCGGGCGCACGCCATCGATGGCTCGGTCGGCACCGTCGAGGTCCGCCAGGTCGACGACCAGGGATCGGTGGAGTGGGAGCTGACCGACGTCGCACCCCCGTCGGGCGAGGGAGGATAGGCCGACTACTCCAGGCGGCGGATGCGGCCGTCGGAGGCCCGCAGGACCGCCTGTGCGGCGCGCCGGACCGTCCGGTGGGCGTCGCGGAACGCGCGGCTCTCCTCGTCCATCAGCGAGTCGGACCGGTCGTCCTCCTCCGCCGGGTCCTCCAGGTCCAGGTCGTCGAGGGCGGCCAGCTCGGCGTCCCAGTCGGTGTGGGCGGCCTGGTGGCGCAGCCGTGCCCGCGGGGCCTGCCGCAGCGGTCGCTCGAGGTCCTGCACGATGGTCAGGACGACGTCGGTCGTGGTGCCGACGTGCGGGGCGGTCAGCAGGTGCAGCGCCTGCAGCCTGCGCATCGCCATGGCCATCACGTGGGTCACGTCGATCAGCTGCTCGTCGGCGGCGTCGATGCCCGACAGGTCCAGGGTCAGCTCGGCGGGGACGTTGAACCAGCGACGCAGCAACGTGAAGAGCGTGACGCTCGCGGCTCGTGCCTCGAGCAGCTCTGCTGGTTTCGGTATGCGCTCCATGGGCCTGACAGGGCAGGCTAGGCGACCATGGACGACGCCGCAGCCCTCCTGATCACCGTCACCGGACGCGACCGCCCGGGGCTGACGTCCCGCCTGTGCGAGCAGCTGGCACGACACGACGCCCGCATCCTGGACATGGAGCAGGTGGTCCTGCAGGACCGGCTGGTGCTGGGGATCCTGGTCTCGCCGTCCGACGACGTGCCCGGTCTGCGGGAGGGGCTGCAGACGGTGGCGCGCGAGGCGGACGTGCAGTGCGACGTCGAGCAGGTCAGCACGCGACGCACTGCCGGGCGGGACCCGCAGGACCGCTACCACGTCACGATCCTGGGACAGCCGCTGCGTCCGGGCGCGGTGGCCGACATCACCCGGGCGATCGCGCGGGCAGGCGGCAACATCGAGCGGATCGAACGGCTGTCGCGCTACCCGATCCTCAGCTTCGAGCTGCTGGTCAGCGGTGTCCGGGACACGGCGACCCTGAAGGCCGCGGTGGGCCCCGCGGCCGTGCAGGCCCGCGTCGACGTGGCCGTGCAGCGTGCCGGCCTGCACCGCCGTGCGAAGCGGCTGATCGTGTTCGACGTGGACTCAACGCTGGTGGACGGCGAGGTCATCGAGCTGCTGGCGGAGCACGCCGGGTGCATGGACCGGGTGAAGGAGATCACCGACGCGGCGATGCGGGGCGAGCTGGACTTCGAGCAGTCCCTGCGGGCCCGTGTGGCCCTGCTGGAGGGCGTGGGCGTCGACGCCATCGACCACGTCCGCACCCATCTGCGGCTGATGCCGGGCGCGCGGACGGTGATGCGGACGCTCAGCCGCCTGGGCTTCGTCACCGCCATCGTGTCGGGCGGGTTCTCCCAGGTCACGGACTCCCTCGCCGCGGAGCTGGGCGTGGACTACGCCTACGCCAACACGCTGGAGATCGTGGACGGGCGGCTCACCGGCGGCCTCGTCGGACCGATCGTGGACCGTGCGGCGAAGGCCCACCACCTGGCGCAGGTCGCGGACCGCGAGAACGTCCCGCTGTCGCAGACCGTCGCCGTCGGTGACGGGGCGAACGACCTGGACATGCTGTCGCGGGCGGGCCTGGGGATCGCCTTCAACGCCAAGCCGGTGGTGCGCGAGCAGGCCGAGGTCGCCGTCAACGTCCCCTACCTGGACGCGGTGCTGTTCCTGCTGGGGATCACCCGCGAGGAGATCGAGCAGGCCGACGCCGAGGACCCCTCCCTGGACCTCCCCGAACCACCCGTCGTGACCACCCGCTGACCGGTGGTCCAGCATCGCGTTCTCGCATCCGGCCGGATCCGTCGTACCCTTCACGCGCCATGGCGACCACGACCAAGCCCATGCCCGTCTTCTGGGCCGACAAGGCCCGCGCAGAGATGGGCGACGACCGATTCACTTCCGAGCAGCGGGACCCGCTGAGTCAGGACCTCCTGGCCTGGAACGTCTTCCAGAGCCTCGAGAGCCACTCAGACCCCGACTGGCTCGCCTACCGCATGCAGCAGTTCGGCGGCACCGAGGTGTCGGCACCCGTGCGCGTGCAGATGTGGACCGGGCGTGACACCGAGCCGCTGCTGCAGCCCTCGCGCGGCTACGTCGACACGGTCCGCGAGCGCGCGACCGCCGCAGGTGCCACCGAGGCCGACATCGCCGCGTTCCGCACCCCCATCGAGGTGCCGGTCCGCATGGAGTCGCCCGACGTGCTGTGCCTGATCGACGTCGTCATGGACACCGTGGACCGGGGCACCAAGGGCCGTGACCGCCTCCTGGAGATCATCGACGCGGGTCTGGAGCACGCCCGCCACCTCTCCAAGACCCTCGCGGTTGCCGTCGTGTACCGCTCGGGCAGCCCGGCGGCCAAGGAGCTGTCCGCCCGTCTGGACCAGCTGCGCGCGACCCTGGCCAGCGAGCTGCCGCACCAGCCCGGCGCCGCGAAGGTCCAGCTGCGTGAGGTCAGCTGGCAGCAGCTGCTGCGGGTGTGGGAGAGCGAGGTCGACTACCTCGACCTGCCGTCATCACCCAAGCCGTTCCTCGAGCACGTCAAGCGCAACGGCCTGTACTGATCCGGTGGCGGTGCCCGCTAGGCTCCCGGCCGTGCTGACCCGACTCGAGACGACATGCCCAGCCTGAGCCCCCGTCGGCTGACCGGCCGAGCGCTGCAGCTGAGCGCCAAGGCCGCAGGGATCCCCCTGCTGGCCTCCGGTGTCCGGGCTGCGGGCCGCCCCCTGCTGGGGCTCGACCGCCTGCGTGACGCCCGGCTGGGCGACGTGGCGCCGTTCCTGACCCCGCCACCGCCGCCCGCCCACGACGAGGACCGGCCGTGACGACCTTCCAGGAGCAGCACCGCGCCTACCGGACGGGCGAGACGTCCCCCGAGGCCGTCGCCGACGCCTTCCTCGCGGCCGACCCCGTCCGGGGCCTGGTCGGCGCCTTCCGTGAGGTGCACGCCGACGACGTCCGGCGACAGGCCCGCGAGTCCGCGGCTCGGTGGGCCGACGGCGCACCGCTCGGCCCGATGGACGGCGTCCTGGTGGGCGTCAAGGACTTCTTCGCCGTCGACGGCTACCAGAGCATGGGCGGGACCCGTGACCTGACGGCCCACGGCGACGTCGACGCGCCCGTCGTCGCGCGCCTGCGCCGTGCCGGCGCCGTCATCGCGGGCAAGACCCACACGACCGAGCTGGGCCTGTCCCCCATCGGCAACAACGCGGCCCAGCCGACGCCGCGCAACCCGCACTCCCCGGCCCACCTGACCGGCGGGTCCTCCAGCGGGACCGGCGCCGGGGTCGCTGCAGGACTGATCACCGCAGGCGTCGGCAGCGACGGCGGCGGCAGCATCCGCATCCCCGCGGCGGTCTGCGGCGTCTACGGCATCAAGCCGACCTGGGGGGTCGTCCCCACCACCGGCGGCATGCCGATCGGCTGGTGGTCGCTGGACCACCTGGGGCCCATCACCCGGTCCGCGGCGGACCTGACCACCATGCTGTCGGTGATGGCCGACCGGACCTTCGACGTGACCGACCGGCCGCTGCGTTACGGCGTGGACTGGTCGTGGTGGGCACATCCGGACCCCCAGGTGGACGGGGCCTGCCGGGCCGTCGCCGCCGAGCTGTCGCCGACCTCGGTCACCGTGGAGGGGGTGGAGCTGGCCGCGGTCGCCGGCTACGCCACCGCCCTGTCCGAGCTGACGGCCGGCATCTGGGACCTGCTGCGCGACCGGCCCGAGGCGTTCTCGAACGACATCCGTGCTGCCGTCGCCCAGGCACCCAGCATCAGCGGCGCCGACTACGTGCGAGCCCAGCAGGTGCGTCAGCTGCTCGCCGACTCCTTCGACCGGGTGTTCCGCACCGTCGACGTGCTGCTGGTCCCCACGGTGGCCACCCCCGCACCGTCCCGCCCGACCGAGGCAGAGCTGGCCAGCGGCATCCTCGACGCCGACCTGCTGGAGGCCATGACGGCCTACACCTTCCCGGCCAACCTGGTCGGGCTGCCGGCCGCCAGCGTCCCGATCGGCGTCACCCCTTCGGGTGGCTCCGGTGGCGGGCTCCCGATCGGCCTGCAGGTCGTCGGCCCCCGCGGGGGCGACGCGACGGTCCTGGCAGCCTGCGAGGCGCTGGACCGTGCAGGTCTGTCAGCCAGACCACATCCTCGTTCCGGACATGCGACACTCCCATCCAACTGAGACCGATGAGAAGGACACCAGCCCGATGTCGGCGTTCCGCCTGACCAGCCCCGCTTTCGACGACGACGACGACCTGCCAGAGCGGTTCACCCAGGAGGGTGGCGACGTCTCCCCGCCGCTGCGGTGGGAGGGGGTGCCCGAGGGGACCAAGGAGCTGGTCCTGATCTGTGAGGACCGCGACGGTGACGAGGGGGTCGTGACCCACTGGGTCGTCTACGGCATCCTGCCGGACGAGACCTCGGAGCTGCCGGAGGACCTGGGTGACCAGGCGCTGGTGGCCGGCGACGACTTCGAGCTGTACCAGGGGCTCAACGAGTTCGACAACTCCGGCTACACCGGTCCAGCCGAGGACGACGACCGCGGGCCCCACCGCCTGTTCTTCCGGCTGTTCGCGCTGGACGTCGTGCTCGACGTGCCGCCGGGCATCACCCGCAATGAGCTGCGGAAGGCCGCGGAGGGCCACGTCCTCGGCATCGCCGACCTGGTCGGCATC
>JBFKGB010000291.1:0-4905 GCA_041633535.1 Euzebya sp.
ACAGCTACGCCGAGGGCGCGCACTTCCAGGAGGACTTCGTCAGCGGCGACCGCCGGACGTCCGGCACCGCGGCGGCGATGACGGGCATCAGCCGTGCCCGCCGGCTGGGGGACCGGACGGCGCTGGACCTGGGGATCGACCGGCTGGTGCTGCTGCACGCGCTGGCGGCCAGCTACGGCGGCGTGCCGCTGCTGTACATGGGCGACGAGCTGGCGCTGGACAACGACACGACCTTCACCGCGGACCCGTGGCGTGCAGAGGACAACCGCTGGATGCACCGTCCCCGGATGGACTGGGACGTCGCCGCGCGGCGCACGGACCCGCAGTCGGTCGAGGGGCGGGTGTACGGCGCGCTGGCGCGGCTGATGGCGGTGCGGGCGCAGACCCCCGAGTTGCGCGCCGGTGGCACCGTGACCCCGCTGGACCACGACAACGACCACGTCCTGGCGTTCCGGCGCGCCCACCCGCGCATCGGCCACCTGGTGGCGCTGGCCAACTTCAGCGTCGACCCGCGGATGGTGGACGCCCACGCCGTCGGGGTCACCGGGATGAGCCGGCCCGTCGACCTGCTGGCGGCCGATCCCGACGACGCACAGCCCGTCGGCGGGCGGGTCCGGGTGGGGCCGCTGCAGATGCGATGGATCGTCGACCGGGCAGGTCGGTAGACTCGGACCCCACGAGCCAGACCACCCAGGAGGATGCGATGAGCGACGGCGGACAGGTCCGGAAGAGCAAGGGCAAGCAGACCGAGGAGCAGGACGCCAAGGTCGAGGAGACCGCCGCCGAGGTGGACACCTCCGACGTGGACGACCTGCTGGACGAGATCGACGGTGTCCTCGAGGAGAACGCCGAGGAGTTCGTCAAGAACTACGTGCAGAAGGGCGGCCAGTAGGTCTCTGCGTCACGGGCGGCCGGGGGCTGCCCGTCGGTCCCGGGGGCTGACCTCGAGGGGTTGGTCCGTGGACCGGGTCCGGTGTGACGGGGGCCGTCGGACCTGGGGTCAGGTGGCGGCGACGACCAGCCGTGCGGCCTCGGCGTCGGCCAGGTGCAGGACCGGCCCCAGCTTCGCGCCGCCGACGACGGCCACGCAGACGTCACCGATGTCGTCGGCGCTGATCCAGCCCGCCTCACCGGCCGGCCGGGACCGGGTCAGGATCGGCGTGTCCGCCACGATGGTGGTGACGGTCACCGGCCCGTCGGCCTGCTCGGCGGCGACGACCTGGCCGAGCATCAGCTGGCCGGCCGAGCTGATGCTGACCAACCCGGACCCGGTGACGGGCCGCAGGGCGGCACCACCGTTGAGGAACGTGTAGGTCGGGCTGTCGCCCGTCAGCGTCGGCAGCAGCGTGTTGACGGCGTGGAAGTGCGCGCCCATCCGTCCGGCGATGACCGTGTCGAACTCGGCGGGGTCCAGACCGCCCACCGGGTCACCGGACCACCACGACCCGATGGAGGCCACCACGTCGGTCAGCTCGACACCGGCCCTTGACAGGGCCGTGCGGGTGGCGGCTGCCTCGTCGGCGGTGCCGAAGGAGCCCTCCACCACCCTGACCCCCTCGCCCAGGACCTCTGCAGCGGTCTGTGGCCTGCGCGTGGTGACCACGACGTCGGCCCCGCTGGCCAGCAGCCGCGCGACGATGCCCTCGCCGACGTTGCCGGTGCCGCCGATGACCAGGACGGTGCGTGTGCGCAGATCGCTCATGGGGCGACGCTACCCCGGGCCGCGTTCGGGGGAACCGTCACGGCGGCCGGTGTCCGGCAGCCCACCCGTGCACGGTCCAGGGCAGCCCACCCGTGCACGGATCGACCACTCCACGCGGTCACCCCATGGGCGTCAGCGTGATCGCCGCAGGTCACGGGCGCGTGGGTGCACGGATCGACCACGCCGTTCACCTGCCCGGGGCACGATCGTGGTCGATCGGTGCAAGGGGATGTGCAAGGGGGAGGGCGGCGGTTGGTGGTGGAGACGTGGTGGTAGCGTTCGGCGCTATGAGTGACTCGTGGGCGCTGCAATCACACATCATCCGACCGTTCGACCACGGCGGCTCCTCGTTCAGCGAGCTGCTGCGCCAGATCACGCCACCCCAGCAGTGGGAGGGGTCCGGTCAGCACGTGCCCACGCACGTCGAGGGCACGACCATCGTCGCGACCACCTTCGCCGGCGGGGTGATCATGGCGGGGGACCGTCGGGCGACGGCGGGCAACCTGATCTCCAAGCGTGACATGCGCAAGATCTTCCAGACCGACCGCCTGTCGGCCGTCGGCATCTCCGGCTCGGCCGGCCCGGCCATCGAGCTGGCCAAGGTGTTCGCGACCGAGCTGGAGCACTACGAGAAGGTCGAGGGCAGCGAGCTGTCGCTGGAGGGCAAGGCCAACAAGCTTGCCAGCATGGTCAGGGGCAACCTGCCGATGGCGATGCAGGGCCTGGTCGTCGTCCCGTTGTTCGCCGGCTTCGACGCCCGGGAGGGCACCGGCCGCATCTTCGACTTCGACGTGGCCGGCGGCCGCTACGAGGAGCGCCGCTTCTCTGCGACCGGTTCGGGCAGCCTGCACGCGCGTGCATCCCTGAAGGCCCGCTGGGAGCCCGAGCTGGCGGCCGACGACGCCGCCGACCTGGCCGTGGCCGCCCTGTGGGACGCAGCCGACGAGGACTCCGCCACCGGCGGGCCCGACACCGTCCGCGGCCTGTACCCGATCGTGGCGCGGATCGACGCGGACGGCTACGTCGAGTACGACGAGGCCGACGTCGCCCGACGGGCGCTGGCCGTCGCCGAGCGGCGGGGCAACCGGCTGGCCGCCGGGGGCGCCCCCTCCAGCGAGGACAACCCCCGCCCGGACGCACGCGGCTGACCCGCCGACCCCTGACACGACCCCCACGACCCGACCCCCGGAGCACCCCCGATGCCGATGATGCCCTACGTCTCGCCCGAGCAGGCGATGAAGGACAAGGCCGACTTCGCCCGCAAGGGCATCAGCCGTGGCCGCTCGGTCGTCGCGATCACCACCGAGGACGGCGTGCTGTTCGTCGCCGAGAACGCCTCGGCGACGCTGCACAAGGTCAGCGAGATCTACGACCGCATCGCCTTCGCGGCGGTGGGCAAGTACAACGAGTTCGAGCAGCTGCGTGTCGCCGGCATCCGCCTGGCCGACGTGAAGGGCTACCAGTACAGCCGTGAGGACGTGACGGGACGCGCGCTGGCCAACGCCTACGCCAACGCCATGGGGGCGACGTTCACCGACTCGCCCAAGCCGCTGGAGGTCGAGCTGCTGGTCGCCGAGGTGTTCCCCGACACCGTCGAGCTGTACCACATCCTCTACGACGGCTCGATCACCGACGAGGCCGGCTACGTCGCCATCGGCGGCAGCGCGGACGCGATCGCCGAGACGCTCAAGGAGTCCTTCGCGCCGGGGATGGACCGTGCCACCGCGCTGCGGACGGCCGTGGCCGCGCTGCGTCGGGTCGAGGAGCGGGACATGGAGCCCTCGCGGCTGGAGGTCGCCGGCCTCAGCCGCCAGCTGGGGCGCCGCAAGTTCTTCCGGATGACCGAGGACGAGGTCGCCGCCGCCCTGGCGGACGGATGAGCACGGTCCTCGCGGTGACGGTCAGTCCGTCCTAGGCTCCACGGACTGAACATGAGCGACGACGACACCATCGACCTGGGCATCCCGGACCTCACCGACGCCGTCGAGGTCGGTGCAGGCGGTTTCGGCACGGTCTACCGCGCCCGACAGGCGTCGCTGCGTCGTGACGTCGCCGTGAAGATGGTCGCCAACACCGTGAAGGACGCCAAGGTCCGGATCCGCTTCGAGCGTGAGATCCAGGCCATGGGGATGCTGAGCGGCCACCCCAACATCGTCACCGTGTACGACTCGGGGTTCACCAGCAGCGGCCAGCCCTACATCCTCATGGACTACATGGCGCAGGGGTCGCTGGGCGATCGTCTGGACCGTGACGGCTCGCTGCCGTGGACCGACGTGCTGGACATCATGGTCAAGGTCTGCGGGGCGCTGGAGACGGCACACCAGGCCGGTGTCCTGCACCGTGACCTGAAGCCCGAGAACGTGCTGGTCAGCGCCTACGGCGAGCCGAAGCTGGGCGACTTCGGGATCGCCCGCCTGAAGGGCGGACCCGAGACGGGCACCTCCAGCCTGACCGCGTCCATCGAGCACGTCGCGCCCGAGCTGCTGGAGGCCAGACCCCCGTCGGTCGCCAGCGACCTGTACGCGCTGGGGTCCACGATGTTCAAGCTGCTGACGGGCGAGGCGGCGTTCGTCCGTGCGGCCGACGAGTCGATCGTCCCGGCCCTCACCCGCATCCGCGACGAGCCGGTGCCCGACCTGCGGTTGCGGGGCATCCCCGACCCCGTCGCGGGGGTCCTCGAGCGTGCGATGGCCAAGGACCCGGCCGCCCGGTTCGCCTCGGCGGTCGAGATGGGCGGTGCCATCCGCACCGCACAGCGTGGCCTGAACCTGCTGCCCACGGCCATGCCGGTCCGTGAGGAGGACGCGGCCGCCGCGCGCGAGTCGACTCGGACGATCCGCTCCGACGACATCGCCCAGTCGATGGAGGACCTGGGGCTGACCGGGCCCGACGGCTCGGTGCGCGCCCCCGCACCCCCACCACCACGACCCAGCGGCCCGGTCCCGTTCCCCGGTGGCGCCGCGCCCCAGCCCCAGCCCCAGCCACCGCCGGGGCGGCAGGGACCACCGCCGGTCCTGCAGCCGCAGGGCTTCACCGGCGGCTACGTGGGGCCGTCCGCCCCCGGTGCACCGGGGGGACCCGGCGCGCCGCCGTCCGGCTCCTCGACCCCGTGGGGCAAGGTCGCCGCCGGCGTCGGCGCGGTGGCCGTGGTGACGATCGTCGGTGTCGGGATCGCGCTGTCGGGTGGGTCGGAGGACACGCCG
>JBFKGB010000292.1:0-4884 GCA_041633535.1 Euzebya sp.
CCCAGCCACTGGGCGCCCAGGTCGATGGTGACCCCCTCGACCTGCTCGCTGAGCGTGCGCCCACCCACCCGGTCACGGGCCTCCCACACGACCACGTCGTGTCCCTGCGCGGCCAGGGCGTCCGCTGCGCTGAGCCCGGCCAGGCCCGCGCCGATCACGATCACGTCGGTGTCCATGACCTGCTGAGCCTAGAAGGCCGCCAGGGGTTGGGGTCAGCCGGTGTGCTGCTCGATGTAGTCCTCGGGCTCGGGTGCCATGTGGTCGTCGGGCACCTCGACGGTCATCCGCGTGGCCAGGAACACCAGGAAGCGCCGGCCCAGGTCGTGGCGCTGGTCGGGCGTGGTGGTCCGGCGCAGGTCGGCCAGGGCGTCCCGCTCCTCCTCCCCCATGTGGTCGCTGTTCTCCTCACGGGCGGCGCGGACGGCCTCCCACCACTCCTCGGTCCCGGCCTGCAGGTCGTGGGTGCGGTGGCTGGCCTCGCGGATCTCGTTGTGGTCACCGATGGCGTCGTCGGTCTCGTCCTCGGCGTCCCGGCCGACGTCCAGCAGCACCGGGTAGAGGATCTCCTCCTCGGCCTCGGCGTGGACCTCCAGCCGCATCTCGATGTGGCGCCACAGGACGGCCAGCTCGTCGCGGTCGGTGGTCTCGTCCAGCGCGGCGAAGGCGCGACGGAACCAGTCGTGCTCGTCGAGGATGACCTGGGTGATGTCGGGCATGGCTGCGCAGTCCTTCCGGGTGGGGGTTGTCGGTCCCCTTCCCGGCGCGCCCGGCGGTCAGTCCTTGTCGAAGTTGCGGAAGTAGCGGCTGGCCGTGGGGCCCCGCTGGCCCTGGTACTTCGAGCCGATCTCGGCGTCGCCGTAGGCGTGCTCGGCCTCGCGGTCCAGCTTGAAGAAGGCCAGCTGGCCGACCTTCATGCCGGGGTAGATGGCGATGGGGAGGTTGGCGACGTTGGACAGCTCGAGGGTCAGCCAGCCGCTGAAGCCGGCGTCGACGAACCCGGCGGTGGCGTGCACCAGCAGGCCCAGGCGGCCCAGCGAGCTCTTGCCCTCGATCCGGGCGACCAGGTCGCGCGGGAGGGTCACCTTCTCGAGCGTCGAGCCCAGCACGAACTCGCCTGGGTGCAGGATGAACGGCTGGTCCTGCTCGACCTTGACCGGGTCGGTCAGGTCGGGCTGCTCCTGACGGACGTCGATGTAGGGGTACAGGTGGTTGTTGAACACCCGGAACTCGTCGTCCACCCGCAGGTCGACGCTGGAGGGCTGGATCGCGTCCTCACCCAGCGGGTCGATGACGATGCTGCCCTCGTCGAGGGCAGCGCGGATGGAGCGGTCGGACAGGATCACGGGGCACCTTCAGGGTCGGGCGTGGCTGCCGGAGTCTAGAAGATGTGGCGGCGAGGGCCCGCCCCCGGCCGTGGTGGCCCCGAGGTGCTCTCAGAACCGGTAGCCGAACCGGTCCAGGTCCGGGGCGTGCAGACGGGTCACCATCTGGATGGCGGTGGCGTCGTAGGCATCCCGGTAGGCGGTCAGGCCGCCGGAACGTCCCGCGGTGACGTTGTGACGGGGGACGTCCGGCAGGGACGGGTCTCCCACGGCCGTCCGCAGGTCGTCGTCGAGGTGTTCCATGCGAACGACGTGGTCGGCCTCGGCGATGTGCCCCGCGTTCAGGTGGGCGCGGTCATCAGCGTCCCATCGCGCCGTCAGCTCCTCCACGAGCCAGCGGCTGAACGGCTGGACGCATGCACGGTGCACGCGGTCGCGCACGGCCGGGTCGTCGTTGACCCACGAGGTCGGGTCCTGGGCGTCGACGGCCCACCGGGTCCGGCTGCGATGCCATTCCGCGTGCCAGTAGTCGAACGGGTTGCGGGTGGAGGTGAGGATGCGCAGGCCCTCGGGGACGTCCAGGCCGGCTCGCCGCAGCTGCGTGACGGTGCCGTGCTTGGTGTCGACATCGGCCCCCGGGGGCACCACCACCGGCGCGGCACCCGGCTGGTCTTGGGCCCACGCCTGCAGCGCCGTGCTGGCGGCGCCGGGTGCGGCGGTGACTGCCAGCCCCAGACCGGGGACGACGACGGCCATCGTTCACCGCCCCCGTGTCGTCGCTGTCCGACGGGACGGGGCCGGGGCCCCGCCGTCGAGGTGGTGCTCGAGCGTCCCGCCGGCGGTGAGGGGCTGCAGGCCGACGGCTGCGGCCTCGACGACGTCGACGGTCGCGAGGTCGCGCCACAGCTCGCGCCGCTCATCAGGGTCGTCGGTGGCGCGGTCCAGTCGCAGCAGGGTTCGGGCGGCGGCGACGGTCAGCCACCGGTCCCCCGCGCCCTCCACGTGCAGGGCGTCCAGCCCCCCGGGGTCCACGGCCGCCAGGAGGTCCTCGGCCAGACCTGACACGTCGACCGGGGCGTGCACGTCCACGACCACCTCGACGTGGGGGCCGACGGCCGGTGCGGTGGCGGTGGACGCCGGGGCCGTGCCGATCCGGTCGTCGAGGCCCTCGACCGCCGGCCGACGGCAGGTCAGCTGGACGTGGCAGTCGGGCCAGGTCGCAAGCGTCGCCGCGACACATCGGGCGGTCATGGCGTCGGTCCACCCCTCGTCGTGGACGCGGACCAGCACGCGCGACGTCCGGCCGCGGATCCCGGGGGGTCGGAACGTCCGGTCGCTGATGAGGGGCAGCAGCCGCAGGGTCTCCTGGTCCTTCGCCGCGAGCTCGCCGCGGCCGGCCAGGTCCGGCCCGTTGTGGACCACGACGGCGTCCGGGGCGTGGACCAGCACGGCACCCCGGTGCAGGGCGCGGTGCGCGAACTCCCAGTCCTCGCCGCCGTAGCCGACGATGTCCTCATCGAACCCGCCCAGGTCCAGGAAGGTCCGACGCTCGACGGCCAGGGCCGCGCTGATGACGTAGCGCCATGACCGGACGTCCAGGTCCAGCAGGTCGTTCGTGGCGGCGTACCCGTCGCTGAGCCAGCCCGGCTCACCCAGGTCCTCGGCGCCGGCCAGACGCTCGTCGGCCGCGACCGCGCAGGCCCGCGCGCCGTCCATCCCCCCCAGGTCCGCGTGACGACGGTGGCCGACGACGACGGCGTCGGGCAGGACCGAGGGCAGCGCGGCGATGCGGGCGATCAGGTCGGGGTGGGCGACCACGTCACCGTCCAGGAAGACGACGACCTCGCCGGTGGCGCCGCGACAGCCCAGGTTGCGGGCCGCCGCGGGACGGATGCCACGGTCCGGCTGGGTCAGGACCGTCACCGGGCTGCGGCCGGTCGGCTCCTCGACGACGCGGTTGACCACGTCGCGTGCCGGGTGGTGCCGTGACCCGTCGTCGACGACGACGATGTCGTGGACGGGCGCGGTCTGCACGCGCAGAGAGGCCAGCAGTCGGCGGAGGTCCTCTGGTGCCTCGTAGTAGGGGATGACGACCGACACGGGCCGCAGCGGTCCGGCCGGGACCAGGTCCCAGCGGTTGCCGGTGACCACGGTGCGACCGTTCCGGGTGGTGCGGACCCCTGGGCTGTCCGTCACCGCAGGGTCCGGTAGACGGCGAGGTGCCGGCGGGCGGCAGTCCGCGGCTGCAGCTCCTCGGGCAGGGGCCCGAGGGTCGCCCGGCAGGCGCCCGGCAGGGCCCCCACCAGGTCGCCGTCGTAGGTCCGGACGCTGCCCGGGCAGCGCCGCAGCAGCGTGTCGCTGAGCGGTGATCGTCGGACCAGCGGCTGCCGCCCCGCAGCGATCCAGGTCAGCACCGAACCGGACGCCGCTGGTCGCGGGTGGGGGACGACCGCGACGTCCACGGCATCCATCTGCGCCCGCTGCGCCTCGGGCGACAGGTACCCCGTCACGCGCAACGGGATGTCCCGCCTGGCGGCCAGGTCGGCCAGTGCGGCGACGTGGTCGGCATGTCCCTCGACGACGGCGCCGATCAGGACGACCTGGCGGACGGCATCGTGGGAGAGGCGGCTGATCACCTTGTCGTAGCCCTTGCCCGGATGGATCCAGCCCAGCAGTCCCAGCCGTGGTGGGCGACCGGCGTCTAGGCGGTCCTGATCCCGTCGGTCCTGGTCGCCACGGTGTACGGCGCCGTCGCGGTGGCTGCCGGCGGTGGGCTCCACGGCTACCGGACGCGTGGTGCCGGGGGCGACCTGCGGGGCGGCGTTGGGGATCATGACGACCCTGGTGGTGCTGCCGAGCGCCGAGGCCCACGCGGCCTCGTGCGGCGTGGACACCACGACCAGGTCGGCGGCGTCGGCCACCCGACGGTAGGAGGCCCGTCGCCGTGCCAGCCGGTCGGGGGCGTCCAGGGGGTCGGGCACGTCGTGGAACGTCACGACGCGCTGACCACGGAGGGTGGCCATCAGCTCGACGGTCCGGTCCGCGGCGTAGGCCGTGTCCCTCCCCCACAGGCTGTCGGAGAACTGCAGGTGCGTCAGGTCGGGGACGCCCACCAGCAGGGCCGGGCGCAAGGCGGACAGCTGCTCCACCGCCGCCTGCAGCTCCACCCCGAAGGTGACCACACCGTGGCGGGGTTCGTCGGCGTGCACGAACCGCGGGACGCCGTCGGTCGGGGTGGCGGGACGGGGCCGCGCGAGCTGGCGGGAGCCGATCATGTGCGTGCCTCGGCCCGCTGGGCCCCGACGGACGGCCCGGGCACCACCGTCGGTTGGCCCTCGTGGTGCTCGAGCAGGCGGACGTCGAGTGTGGCCGCCGTGTCCGAGCCGGCCGCTGTGCCCGACCCGGCCGCCATGGCCGACCTGTCGTTCATCAGGCCGTCGTAGAGCTGGGCGTGGCCGGCCAGGCACGCCGTCATCGCGCGTTCACGGTCGATCTCGCGTGGCGCCCGTGGCAGCGGGCGGCCGGCGAACCACTCCCGCAGCGTCTCGACGTCCAGGCCAGG
>JBFKGB010000293.1:0-4880 GCA_041633535.1 Euzebya sp.
ACGGGCAGAAGCGCAAGGACGCGAGGCAGCGCGCCACGGAGCTGTTGACGCAGTTCGACCTCGCTGAGGCGGGCGGACGGCCGGTGAAGACCTACTCAGGCGGCATGCGCCGGCGCCTGGACCTCGCCGCATCGCTGGTCGCCCGGCCACCCGTGCTGTTCCTCGACGAGCCGACGACCGGGCTGGACCCGCGCAGCCGCAACGAGCTGTGGGACGTCATCAGGGACCTCGTGTCCGGTGGCACCACGCTGCTGCTCACCACCCAGTACCTGGAGGAGGCGGACCGTCTGGCCGACGAGATCGTGGTCATCGACCACGGCCGGATCATCGCCCAGGGGACCGCGGACCAGCTGAAGGACCAGGTCGGGGGCGAGCGGATCGAGCTGACCCTCGCCGACGCCACCCGGGGGGACGCCGCGCGGGCGGTCCTCGCCACGGTGGTCCTGGGTGACGTGGTCGGCGACGGACGGACCCTGACCGGCCAGGTCAGCGGCGGATCCGCTGCGCTGCGGGAGGCCCTGCGAGGGCTGGAGGAGGCGGACGTCGCCCTGACCGAGTTCGGGCTGCGACGTCCGACGCTGGACGACGTGTTCCTGACGCTGACCGGCCAGACCGCCGGCGGCGCGACCGAGGAGGTGGCCCGATGAGCCTTGCCCGCAGCGCCCGGGACGCCCGCATCGTCGCGCGGCGCAACCTGATCAAGATCAAGCGGGTCCCCGACCTGCTGGTCTTCACCCTGCTCAGCCCGATCATGTTCGTGCTGCTGTTCGCCTACGTGTTCGGCTCCGCGATCCCGCTGGGGGGTGACATCAGCTACCGCGAGTTCCTGATGGGTGGGATCTTCGCCCAGACGGTGGTGTTCGGCGCGACGATCACCGGTGCGGGCCTGGCCGAGGACATGCAGAAGGGGATCATCGACCGGTTCCGGTCCCTCCCCATGTCACGCACGGCCGTGTTGACCGGGCGGACGGCCAGCGACGTGGTGAACAACGTGCTGGTCCTGATCGTCATGTCCCTGACCGGCCTGGTGGTCGGGTGGCGGATCAACACCAACCCCGTCCAGGCGCTCGGCGGCTTCGTGATCCTGCTGGTCTTCGCCTACGCGGTCAGCTGGATCATGGCCTACATCGGCCTGCTGGTGCCCAGCCCCGAGGTCGTCAACAACGCCAGCTTCATCGCGATCTTCCCGCTGACGTTCATCGCCAACACGTTCGTCCCGACCGACAACTTCCCGACCGTGCTGCGGACGTTCGCGAACTGGAACCCGGTGTCGTCGGTGACGCTGGCCGCCCGGCAGGCGTTCGGCAACACCAGCGACGCGATCCCCGTGCCAGACGTGTGGGCCCTGCAGCACCCGGTGGTCTACACCCTGCTGTGGTCGGTGCTGATCATGGCCGTGTTCGTCCCGCTGGCGGGCCGGCAGTACCAGCGGGCCGCGCAGCGCTGAGGGTCGGTCGTAGGATCCGGCCATGGACCTCAGCGACGCCGCCCCGTTCCTGGCCGACCGCAAGCAGGCCGTGATCATCACGCTGGCCGACGACGGGATGCCGCACGCGACCAACGTCCTGTACGGCTTCGACGGGATCAGCTTCCGCGTGTCGGTGACCGACGGCCGGGTAAAGACCCACAACCTGCGTGAACGGCCGGTCGCGGTGATGCACGTGTCCTCCGACGACTTCTGGCGCTACGTCGCCGCCGAGTGCGCGGTCGAGCTGTCCCCCGTCTCGACCGAGCCCGGCGACCGCACTGGTCAGGCGCTGCTGCGGCTGTTCGAGACCCTCAGCGGCACCCACCCCGACCCCGAGGAGTTCCTGCAGGCCATGGTCGACGACCACCGTCTGCTGGTGACCCTGACCCCCACCCGGGTCTACGGCCAGCTGGGCGGCTGACCCCTCCCCTCCGGATGTCGGGCCGTCCGGGACCCCGCCCCACGCTGCCCCGCCCCGCCGCCGGTGTGTGCAGCTCACCCCTGCGAGTTCAAGGGGTCGCGCACACAGCCGGCCGACAGCCCCGACCAGCTCAGGCGATCTGGTAGTCGGAGAGGGGGAAGCGCCGGGCGCGGACCATGCCGTCCACCGTCGGCGAGAGCCGGCCAAGGCTGGTGTCGCCGTGCTCGTTGAAGTAGTAGCTGTTGGCCGACGCGCAGTTGCCGTTGACCCACACGGTGGCCGGGGCCGCGGCGGTCATGCGGCGCATGAAGCGTTCCTGTGCCTCAGCACGGACCTCGAAGGTGTGCGCGCCCTGATCGCGCACCGCCCCCAGCAGCCGGCCGATGTGGGCCATCTGGCTCTCGATGGTGAAGAAGAACGACAGGCCGCTGAAGGCGTAGGGGCTGGGCAGGTACAGCAGGTTGGGGAAGCCCGCGACGGTGATCCCCTCGTAGGAGGTGAAGCGGCCGGACCGCCAGGTAGCCCCCAGCTCCTTGCCGTCTGCCCCGACGACGGGGAAGGGCGGGTAGTTGCCCGCCTCCATCACCTTGAACCCGGTCGCGAGCACGAGGGTGTCGATGGGTCGCTCGGTCCCGTCGGCCGTGACGATCCCGGTCGCGGTGATCCGCTGGATCGGGTCGGTGACCAGCTCGACGTCGTCGCGGTTGAACGTGGGCAGGTAGCTGTTGGAGAACGTCGGCCGCTTGCAGAACAGGTTGTAGTCGGGCGTCAGCCTGGCCCGAACCCCGGGGTCGTGGACCTGGCGGCGCAGGTGGGCCCTCGCCAGCAGCTCGGCCGCGGCGATCAGGCCGGGGAAGCGCTTGTGGTACAGCACGCCGGCGCCGAGCAGCTCGAGGACCGTGTTGTTGGTCAGCCGCATCGCGGTCTGGGCCAGCGGCAGCCGCCGGAACGCGGCACGGAGGGGAGCGGGGATCGGACCGTCCAGCTTCGGTGTCACCCAGATCGGGGTGCGCTGGTAGACGTCCAGGTGGGCGACGCGCTCGGCGATCTCGGGCACCAGCTGCACGGACGTGGCGCCGGTGCCGATGACGGCGACCCGCTGACCCGTCAGGTCGTGGGACTCGTCCCACTGTGCGGTGTGCATCACCGTGCCCCCGAAGTCGGCGAGCCCGGGGATGTCCGGCCGCTTCGGCTGTGACAGGAAGCCGGTGGCCATGACCAGGAACCGTGCCGAGACCGTGTCCCCGTCGGCGAGCCGCAGCTGCCAGCGGGATGCATCGTCCTCCCACGTGGCCTCCTCGACGCTGACGCCCAGCCGCAGGTGGCGACGCAGGTCGAAGGTGTCGGCGACGTGGTCGGCGTAGGCCTTCAGCTCGGCACCCGGCGCGTACAGCCGTGACCAGTCGGGGTTGGGCAGGAAGCTGAAGGAGTAGGTCACCGAGGCGATGTCCACCGCGATGCCCGGGTAGCGGTTGACGTGCCACGTCCCGCCGACGCCGTCCTCGCGGTCCAGGATCGCGATGTCGTCGATGCCCATCCGTCGCAGCTGGATCGCCGCACCCATCCCGCCGAAGCCGGCGCCGACGATGACGATCTCGTGGTCGACCGCACCAGCGGCGGGGCGGGGCCGGTCCGTGCCTGCGGCGGTGCGTGGTCGGCCGGTGACTGCGGCGGTGCGTGGTCGGCCGGTGACTGCGGCAGTGCGTGATCGGCCGGTGACTGCGGCGACGTCCATGCCATCAGATGATGGCACACAGCTGGGCGCGGCCGGTAGCCGCGTACCCTGTGGCGATGCCAGAGGACCGCATCCCCGAGTCCACCGCTGGCACCAGGGAGCTGGCCGCGTCGCTGCTGGCGCGGCTGCGCCCCCACCGTCGGGACCTGGCGGTCGTCCTCGTCATCACGATGGTCGGGTCGGCCCTGGCGCTGGCCCAGCCCGCGCTGGTGCAGCAGGTCATCGGCACGATCGGCGAGGACCGTCCGGTCGGCCGGCTGGTCACGCTGCTCGTCGCCGTCGTTCTGGCCGGTGCCGCGCTGTCGGCCGTCACCAGCTACCTGCTGCCGCGGGTGGGCCTGGACGTCGTGATGCGGACCCGTCAGCAGCTGACCGACCACCTGCTGCAGCTCCCGGTGGCGGTCCTGGACGCCCAGCGCCTGGGGGACGTCCTGTCCCGGGTCGGATCGGACACGACCCTGCTGCAGGCCGCTGTCACAGGCGGGGTCATCCAGATCGTCAACAGCGTCGTCGTCGGCGTCGGTGCGCTGGTGGCCATGGCGCTGGTCGACCCGCCGCTGCTGCTCGTCGTCGTGGTGCTGGTGGCCGTCGCCGTGGTCGTCATCGGCGTCGCGACGGTGCGGGTGCGGACGCTGACCCGCATCGAGCAGCAGCACATCGGCGACATCAGCGCCAGCGCCGAGCGGGCCCTCGCGGCGATCCGCACCATCAAGGCGGCACGGGCCGAGGCACGCGAGGCCGCGGTCCTTGCCCACGCCGCCCGACAGGCCCGTGACGCGGGTGTGCGCGCCACCCGGGTCCGCGCGCTGATCTCGCCGATCGCCTCGCTGGCGACCCAAGGGGCCTTCCTGGCCGTCCTGGGGCTGGGCGGGGCACGGGTCGCCAGCGGTGCGCTGACCGTGGGCGAGCTGGTCGCCTTCGTGCTGTACCTGTTCCTGCTGATCCTCCCGGTCGCCCAGGCGGCGCAGGCCATCAGCCAGCTGCAGCAGGGCCTAGCCGCCCTCGAACGCATCGAGCAGCTGCAGCAGCTGCCACGCGAGGACGCTGACGAAGACACCCACAGAACCGCCGAGGGCCAGGCGCAGCAGACAGCCGGTGCCCGCTGGGAGGGGCCCGGACCGGCGCCCCGGCTGGAGGTCCGCGGTGTGTCGTTCGCCCACGGCGACGTCGGGGTCCTGCACGACGTGAGCTTCCGGGTCCCCGTCGGGTCGCGCACCGCGCTGGTCGGTCCGTCCGGGGCCGGCAAGACGACGCTG
>JBFKGB010000294.1:0-4843 GCA_041633535.1 Euzebya sp.
CACACGTTCCAGACGATCCAGTTCGCCCTGCGCGACCCGCTGCCCGCCTACCAGCGCATCGACATCGACCTGTCCGCAGCGCAGCAGAGCGGCACGGTGGACTACAGCGAGGGCTTCGCCGCGCTGCAGGGTGACGACGGCGGGCACGGCGCACCCGCCGCCGGCGTCGCCTTCCTGGACGTCGGTCCTGACCGCGCGGTCGTGACGGTCATCGCCGGTCCGCAGGGGATCCCCAGCGTGCAGCCCGAGGGCCCCGTCGTGTCGGTGTTCGTCGGTGGCCTGGCCATCGGTGCCGAACCCCAGGGCGTCGACGTGACGTTCACCCGGTCCGACACCGGCGAGTCGACCCTGACGTCCTTCTCGAGCAGCCCGCGGCGCTTCGCCTCGTTCACCGCCACGGACCTGGCGCTGGACACCGCCGACCAGACGCAGGACCTGACGCTGGTCCTCGACGGGGCGATGGGGACCGGCAACGGGTTCGAGGTCCAGCTGCCCGCAGGGGTCGACTACGGCGCCGCTGGCGTCGAGGTGGTCCAGGGCAGCGGCTCGGCAGGTCTGTACGACTTCGGCTCCGGCGGGTTCGTGTTCTACGACTCCGCGGGTGACCCCGACGGCAGCAGCATCGTGCTGCGCCTGACCGGCCTGGCCACCGACACGATCGACCGGACGCTGATACTTCGGGCCTACCGCTACGACGGCAGCGGGACCGCCACCGCGCTGTTCGACGTCGGCGCCGGCAGCGCCCTGGCCGGCGTGTACGTCGACCGGCTGGAGGACGGCACGACCGACGCCGTGCAGGGCATGTCCTACACCGCGACCACCGACATCGGCCCCGGCGAGGAGGTCGCCATCGACCTCTCCGCGGGCGAAGCCGGCCTGGTCACCTACGACGGCGACGGCGTGGGCGAGCCCTACGTCGACGGTGTCGAGGATCCCGGCACCGCGACGCTGGACGTGGTCGAGGGGGTCTCGGCCGTCCTGACCCACACCGCGGGGGAGGAGGGGGTGCCTGCCGGCGCCACCGTGTACCTGGCCGTGCACGGCCTGACCGTGGCGGAGGGGACGGCGACCTACCCGGTCACGTTCACCGCCCCCGACGGGCGGACGGCCCTGACCACGTTCCAGGTCGGACCGCTGCCCGGGCTGACCGGCTCGACCGCAAGCGGCCTGGACGCCGACGGCGTCGGGCTGACCCAGACCATCACGACCACCCTGGTCGGGGCGGCGCGGCCGGGCGCGACCATCGAGGTGTACCTGTCGGGTGAGTCCGGCGGCGTCCGGTACACCGGGGCCCGCCCACGGGTTCTCGGCGACACCGGAGGCACGGTCGAGCTGTACGGCTTCCCGCGCGAGTACGCCGTCCTGTACTACCAGGTCGGGCCCGCCGGTCTGCCGGACGGGGCCACCATCACCATCGAGCTGCGGGGCGTGAACACCGAGGCGGTCGACGAGACCCACGTCGTGCAGCTGTACCGATACGACGTCGGCGGTTCGGACACCGCGCTGTTCGACGTCGGGGCGGGCAGCCCGTTCATCGGCCGCCCCTACCTGGACGACCTGCTGGCCGGCCAGACCGGCCAGTACCAGTGGGTCCAGGCGGCCATGGCTGCGCCGCTGGCCGAGGGCGACACCATCGTCTTCGACCTGTCGGCCGCCCAAGCCGGTGGGGTCGACTACGGCGATGCCGTCGTGGACTTCGGCAACGTCGACGCGGAGGTCCGGACCGACGGCGGGACCAGCCTGGTCATGACCGTGGGCCCGGGTGGTCTGCCCAGCGGCGGGAACGCCTACGTCCTGCTGACCGGCGTCGCCACGTCACCGGCATCAGCCGTGCACGAGGTGACCGTCACCGCGGGTGGCGCGACCACCACGACCACGTTCGAGGTGTTCCAGGGGCACGGGGGTGGGCACGGCGGGTAGACCGGGCAGGGGTGGGCACGCCACGGGCGCGCCCACCTCCGCCATCAGTCCGGACCGCACCGCAGCAGCATCGCCGTCAGCACACATGTCCTGACGCCCGAGGGGGCCCGCAGGTTCACACCACCTCGCCGACGTGTAGCCTCCGCCGCCATGCTTCGTTGGGGAATCCTTGGATCCGGCGGCGTGGCCGAGGAGTCGGTCGCACCCGCCATGCGCACCGTCGGTCACGACCTGGCGGTGGTCTCGGCGACCACCCTGACCGCCGCGCAGCAGTTCGCCGCGACCCAGGGGGTCCGGCGGGCACGGCGCGAGCACGAGGAGGTCCTTGGCGCCCGCGACGTCGACGCCGTCTTCGTCGCGCTGCCCACCAGCGAGCGCGAGCGCTGGGTCATCCAGGCCCTGGACGCCGGCAAGCACGTGCTGTGCCTGAAGCCGCTGTCCACCGACGCCGACGGTGCCGCCCGCATGGCCGCCGCGGCGGCCGGCAACGGCGACCTGGTCCTGATGGAGGCGCTGCCGCTGCGGTTCCACCCGCGGACCGCCGCCCTGCTGGAGCTGGTGCGCTCGGGTGGGATCGGGGCCGTCCGGCTGATCAGCGCGACCAGCGCCTACCCGATGACGGATGCCGACAGCTACCACGCCGACCCGGCCCGCGGGGGAGGGGCGCTGCTGGACGTGGGTGCGGACCTGGTGTCCCTCATCCGCTGGGTCATCGGCGAGGAACCTGACGTCGTCCGCGCCGTCACCCGGCGCTGGGCCTCCGGTGCGGACGCCACCACGTCGGCCGTGATGGGGTTCCCCTCCGGCTGCACCGCGACGCTGCACGCCAGCTTCGACTCGGCGCGGCACTCGACGCTCGAGATCGTGGGGACCGACGGGACCCTGCGGATGCCCCGGCCGTTCACCGCCGGCCCTGGCGACCAGGCGGCGCTGCTGCGCTCCGACGAGGTCATCGGCACCTGGCGTGCCGACCCGTGGGAGCGGCTGCTGGACGCCTTCGAGCAGGCCACCCAGGGTGTGCGCCCCCCGATCGACGTGGAGGACGCGGTCGCGACGGCCCACGTCATCGACTGGATCGCCGCGTCGAGCTGACGCCCACTCCGGTGGACGGCTGACGCCCCCGCCGGTGGGACGGGGACGTCAGCGATCGGGTCCTAGCCGCGGACTCGCGCGGCCAGCCGCTCCAGCGGGGTCTTGGGACGGTGGTCGATGACGTTGCGGACCACGCGGACCACCTTCGGGGTGACCCACGCGACAGCGCCGACGCCAAGGCCGACGACACCGACGGTCATCGTCACGCCACGGCTCAGCAGGCCACCCTCGTCGGCGTGCTCGACGGAGTCGACGGCCGCCTGGTGGGCACGCTCGCCGTCGGGGTCGGGCTCGTCGATGCCGAGCTTCTCGGCGAACTTGGCCAGGTCCGGCTTGTCCTGGTCGGACGCGCCGTGGGCGCCGGGACGGTTGCCCGGGGGCACGGGGCCGGTGCTGCCCTTGGGGGACGGGCGGTCGGTGGCGCGAAGCTCACCCTCGATCGAGTCGGGGGTCAGCGACGGCGTCTGACCGCTGCGGCGGAGCTCAGGTTGCTGTGGGTTCGACATGTCATGGCCCTTCCCCCCGGCAACCCGTGCGACACCGGCCGGGCAGGTCCGGCGGTACAGCAGACGCATTTGTAGCGTGTGCCGCACACCGATCGAGGAGCACCCATGAGCACGACGTTCGAGGTCCGCGCCGCGGGCGGGGTGGTGTGGCGGCGCCAGGACGGCAAGGTCCTGGTCGTCCACCGGCCCCGCTACGACGACTGGTCCCTGCCCAAGGGCAAGCTGGACGACGGCGAGACGTTCCAGTCCGCGGCGCTGCGCGAGATCGCGGAGGAGACGGGCGTGCTCGGCACGCTGGGGGTGGACCTGGGGGCCGTGTACTACACCGACCACAAGGGCCGGTCGAAGGTCGTGCGGTGGTGGGCGGTCGAGGCGACGGGGACGACGGACCCGCTGGACACCGACGAGGTCGACGAGCTGCGCTGGGTCGACCCGGACGAGGCGGAACGGCTGGTCAGCTACGACACCGACCGTGAGGTCCTCGCCCGCTTCAGAGGTTCCAGGACGGCGCACGCACGCGCTACCGTTGAGGAGTGATGGCCCCCACACTGCGCAGACTGCTCACCACCGCCCTGCTGGGCATCCTCCTGATGGTCGTGTTCGCCGGCCCCGCCATGGCCCACGGCCGCGGCTCGGACGCCAGCAACTACGAGAGCACCATCACCCGGGACGACAGCCCCGAGGGGCTGCAGTGGACGATCATCAACTCCGACGAGTACCTGCAGCTGGCCAACACCACCGACACCGAGGTGATGGTCCCCGGCTACTCCGGCGAGCCGTACCTGCGCATCGGACCCGACGGGGTGTTCCAGAACCGCAACAGCCAGGCGACCTACGTCAACGCCGACCGGTTCGGCCAGACCCCGCTGCCCACCGACATCGACCCCGGCGGCGAGCCGGACTGGGAGCAGATCTCGGGCAGCAGCACCTACGCCTGGCACGACCACCGCATCCACTGGATGGCGACCGCGAACCCCCCGGGGGTCCAGACCGACCCCGACGCCCAGCAGCTGGTCAACGCCTGGACCGTGCCGTTCATGGTCGGCGAGACCGAGTACGAGATCGCCGGTGACCTGGTCTGGGTGCCCGGTGGCAGCCCGTGGGTGTGGCTGGTCCCGGCCCTGCTGGTGCTGTGCGTCCCGCTGGCGATCGGCCTGCGCACCAAGCCCGACCTCGAGGCCGTCACCTGGCGCGGCCTGTCCACGCCCATGGGGGCGACGCTGCTGATCATCGCGGTCCTGAACGTGATCCACCTCGTGGACGACCTGTTCGCCACCCCGATCCCGCTGTCGCAGGCCTCGGTCGCGGCCGTCCAGACGGCCCTG